>NZ_JADXDQ010000099.1:0-2436 GCF_015831295.1 Streptococcus sp. NLN64 | reverse complement strand
ATCCACGTACAGATGCAGATAAGTACACACCAGAAACAACTCCAGAAACTGTAGCCAAAGGTGGCACAGTAGACTTAACAGATAATGTTAAACCAATCACTGATGAGTCAGGTAAGCCAGTTGAAGTGACAGTTAAAGATGTGACTCCAGAGGGTGCGATTGATACAAACAAACCTGGAAATTACATAGGTAAGGTAGAGATCACTTATCCAGATGGCAGCAAGGAAGTTGTGGATGTACCGGTAACAATTGTAGACCCACGTACAGATGCAGATAAGAACACTCCAGTTCCAAAAGACCAATCTGTCAAAGTAGGTGAGCAACCAAACCCAGGCGACTCTATCTCAAACTTGCCAGACCTTCCAAAAGGAACGAAAGTCGAGTTTGAGCAACCAGTAGATACAACAACTCCAGGTGGTAAGAAAGTCACAGTAGTTGTAACCTATCCAGATGGATCTCAAGACAAGGTTGAAGTAACGGTTAAAGTTGTGGACCCTCGTACAGACGCAGATAAGAACACTCCAGTTGCACAAGATCAGTCTGTGAATGTAGGAGAACAACCAGATCCGAACAAGTCTATTTCCAACTTGCCAGAGCTTCCAGCAGGAACGAAGGTTGAGTTTGAGAAACCAGTCGATACAACAACTCCAGGTGATAAGAAAGTCACAGTAGTTGTTACTTACCCAGATGGATCTCAAGACAAGGTTGAAGTAACAATCAAGGTTGTAACCCCAAGCAAACCAGTTACTCCATCTAAACCTGAGAAACCTGTTCAACCTGAGGTGAAACCAGAAGTGAAACCTCAAGTTCCAGTTCCAGGTCAAAAACCTGAAATGAAAGAGTCTAAGACTCAAATGAGCACTCAATCTACAGATCAAGAAACCCTTCCAAATACAGGTGAGGAATCGAATGCAGGTGCTGTAGCTCTTGGTGTCGGAATGCTTCTAAGTACGATCGGTCTTAAAGCAAGACGTCGTCGTGAAGAAGACTAATCAAGATAGCTTAGTCTTCCTTAATTGAAGTGACAAAAAGACTTCCTTTGCTAGTGTTAGAACTGGCTGGGAAGTCTTTTTTGATTTTTGACAGATGATAGGGGATTTGATAGACTGGGAAGAACGAGGAGGAATTCAAGATGCATAAACAGGATTTAAAATGGGCAACTTTGGGGACAGGTGTGATTGCAAATGAATTGGCTCAAGCCCTTGAGTCAAGTGGGAGAAAGCTTTATTCAGTGGCCAATCGGACCTATGATAAAGGAGTTGCGTTTGCTGAAAAGTATGGGATTGAGAAGGTTTATGAGGAGATTGATCAGGTCTTTGAGGATCCCGAGGTAGATATCATCTATATTTCTACACCACATAATACGCACATTCAGTACTTGAGAAAGGCTTTGACGGCGGGTAAGCACGTCTTGTGTGAGAAGTCTATCACCCTCAATAGTCAGGAGCTGGAAGAAGCAATCCAATTGGCGGAGGAGAATCAGGTCATCTTGGGGGAAGCCATGACCATTTACCACATGCCCATTTATGGAGAGTTGCGTCGTCGTGTGGATAGTGGTGAGCTTGGACCTCTGAAGATGATCCAGATGAATTTTGGATCTTATAAAGACTATGACATGACGAACCGATTCTTTAACCGCTCGCTGGCTGGTGGAGCTCTTTTGGACATAGGAGTATATGCGCTTTCATTCGTTCGCTTCTTTATGAGCTCCCAACCGGATCAACTGCTTTCTCAAGTCAAGCTGGCCCCTACCGGTGTAGATGAACAAGTTGGGATTTTGTTAACAAATCCAGAAGGCGAAATGGCAACGGTCGCACTCAGTCTACACGCCAAGCAACCCAAACGAGGGATGTTGGCTTATGATAAGGGCTATATTGAGCTCTATGAGTATCCGCGTGGACAAAAGGCGGTAATCACCTACACTGACGATAATCGCCAGGAAGTTATTGAGCTTGGAGAGACACAAAGTGCTTTGGCCTATGAAGTGGCCGACATGGAAAAGGCAGTGCTCGGTCAGGAGAATAAGATGCACTTGGCCTATACCCGTGATGTTATGTCCCTGATGACCCAGCTCCGTCAAGAATGGGGATTGACTTATCCCGAAGAAGAATAAAAGAGGAATCCACTGGTTGAAAAAACGAGTGGATTTCTTTTATACTCGAAACAGTTCGAAATCTGAAAAGGCAATCCGATGAAGACAGAACTTAGGGTTCGGCGAAGAGGATTATAGTCTTTCAGTTTGCTTTTAGTACAAGGCAGCGAGTCGCAGACAGCTCAAACATACTAAGATTAGTAGTGAGGAAACCTTCGACGGAAGATTTTCTCACTACTTTTTCTTTATGTTAAAGTAGTAGTGTCTTGTTAAGTCGTACTAGATTTTGGCATTTAATGCCGTAGCTCAAACTGGCAAGACACCTGTTTTAGTTAGAATTTTTT
>NZ_JADXDQ010000098.1:0-2608 GCF_015831295.1 Streptococcus sp. NLN64 | reverse complement strand
CTGAATCATTCTATTTGAATGACATTGATATTTATGTGTTTTTGCAATTTTGCAAACTGAGATTCACGCACGTCCTAGATTTGAGACTGATTTTTCAAATTTCCGAGAATAACTTGACACATACATAAAGCTGGGTAAAATTGACAAAGAGAGGGTCTTGTTTTAAAATGGAGGGTACAGTTTTTTAGAGAGACTCCAATTTTGCGAAAGGTTGGAGTAGAGGAGTAGACATGTTAGAGTTTTTGACGCAGTTGGATGCGTTTGTCTGGGGACCTCCCCTTTTAATTTTGTTGGTGGGAACAGGGATTTTCCTAAGTTTCCGTTTGGGAATGCTACAAGTAACCCAGCTTCCAAGAGCCTTAAAATTGATTTTTAAAGCGGATGATAAGGAAGGAACTGGTGATATTTCCAGTTTTGCAGCCTTGAGTACGGCTTTAGCTGCCACCATCGGTACCGGGAATATTGTTGGGGTAGCAACAGCCATTAAGATGGGTGGCCCTGGTGCCCTCTTCTGGATGTGGGTAGCTGCCTTCTTCGGGATGGCTACCAAATACGCTGAAGGTGTTTTGGCCATTCGATATCGAGTGAAGGATGAAAAGGGAGCTGCCTCTGGTGGACCCATGTACTACATTGTGAATGGGATGGGAGAGAAATGGCGCCCTCTAGCCAATTTCTTCGCAGGAGGTGCCGTATTAACAGCCCTTTTGTCCACCGGTACTTTCACACAGGTTTCTTCTATTACGGACTCTATTAAGACAGGATTGGGAATTGGTTCAGAAGTGACTGGACCGATCCTGACGATTCTAGTGGCGATTGCGATTTTTGGAGGTATTCAAAGTATTTCTAAAATCTCAACAGCAGTAGTTCCATTTATGGCTTTGGTGTATGTCCTAGCAGCCGGAACCATTCTTGTTGTAAACATTGATCAATTGCTTCCGACTCTTGAATTGGTTGTGACCAGTGCCTTCACTCCTGCAGCCGCTCTTGGAGGTTTTGCGGGCGCGACAGTTCGGACAGCGATTCAGACAGGGATTGCGCGTGGGGTCTTCTCCAACGAATCTGGAATGGGAAGTGCACCGATTGCGGCTGCGGCTGCTAAGACCGAATCGCCTGTAGAGCAAGGTCTGATTTCGATGACCGGTACCTTTATTGATACCATTATTGTTTGTAGCTTGACTGGTTTATCCATTTTGATTACTGGTGTTTGGACAGGCGAAGCTAATGGGGCTAGCTTAACACAAGCAGCTTTTGGTACGGTATTTGGTAACCTAGGAGCAGTTCTTCTCATGCTTTTCTTGGTTCTATTTGCCTTTACAACCATTATCGGCTGGAACTATTATGGGGAGCGGTGCTTTGAGTTCCTCTTCGGGCTTCGTTTTATCTGGATTTATCGAGCGCTCTATGTTGCTTTTGTTTTCCTTGGAGCTTTTCTAACAGTAGATGTTATTTGGCTGATTGCGGATATCGTGAATGCCCTTATGGTACTTCCCAACTTGATCGCTCTCTTGGCGCTAAGTCCGATTGTTGTGATGGAGACCAAAAAGTATTTAGACAAACAAAAGAAAGCCTAAGTAATACAAGTCGAGATGAAGAATCTCGGCTTTTTTATACTCTTTTAGTTTATCGTTTATACTCGAAATAGTTCGAAATCTGAAATGAATTTTAATCCAGGAATTGGATTAAAATGTATAGGTCATGAAGCAAGCATCGCTTGCAATCAATCCGATGAAGATAGTTCAACAGGTCTGGGAGACCTGTTGAATATTATCACTAAAGCGTGCAAGGCACGCAATCAAAGGGGTTCGGTGAAGAGGCTTCACACATTCAGATTTTGAAATGTAATGAGTATTATTACTGTGTTAGCTCGTCTTGCCGTACTTTAGTACTGCCTGCGACTCGCTGCCTTGTACTAAAAGCAAACTAAAAGACTATACAAGTCTTTGTTTCAAGTTGTAAGCTGAAACGGTTTCTCCCCAAACCAATCTCGCTCTTTTATTGTTAGGCTCGGGTTCAAACAGTCTCTTCCCAGACTGTTTTCGCTTTCCATATTTAGGGCTCAAGTACTAACAGTCTCTTCCCAGACTGTTAGTACCCACCCCCGGTCTAAAGGCATGTTGAATGCCTTTAGAGTTTCTAAATGAAATGAACGAAGTTCATGTCAATGTTGATTCGGTTACTTTCGGAGGTCAAAGAGTCAGGAATTGACTCTTTGAGTTTCTGGATAAGAGAACATGAAATGTTCTCTCAATAAAAGCGAACAATTGTTATTTGCTTCGCTCTCCTATCTGCTACCTCAAATAGCCTTTTAGCTGTTTGACCAATCAACCACTGCGTTAAAGTGAATCCCCTAACTAAAATAGGAAGGCTGAGATTTTTGCCCCAACCTCTATCAGCAAGCTCAAACATACTAAGATTAGTAGTGAGGAAACCTTCGACGGAAGATTTTCTCACTACTTTTTCTTTATGTTAAAGTAGTAGTGCCTTGTTAAGTCGTACTAGATTTTGGCATTTAATGCCGTAGCTCAAACTGGCAAGACACCTGTTTTAGTTAGAATTTTTTCAAAGTATGTTGGACGTTGAACGTCGTGTATTGAAAATGAAATCACTA
>NZ_JADXDQ010000097.1:0-2612 GCF_015831295.1 Streptococcus sp. NLN64 | reverse complement strand
GCAGTAAAAGCATTAGGGATGCGGCAACATCCTTAAGACATTTTTAAATATGTTCACCTTAAGTATAACACAGATAGTGTTTTTTTGCGCTTTTTTACTGTGTTATTTTCAAATAAAAGACTATATTAGCGGAGGGATTGGTCAAGCATCCTGGGCAATTTCGTCAAGGAGACGTGGCTATCTATGATGGAAAGGGGCAAGTTGTCCATGTAGGTGCTCGTCCACAATTTGTTCCGGATTTAGTAAAACAGTTACTAGATTGGGCTAGGAAGGCGGAGGTTTCAGAGGTACTAAAATCCTGCGTCGTTCATTTTGAATTGGAAATCATCCATCTTTTTGAAGAGAAGATGGGAATGGAAGAATGGGGCGATTGTGGCAGAGTTTGATTCTAAGTCAATGGAATCCCATCTTTGAGTGGGTTCCCATCGAATCTGTTATTTTTGAACATCAGTTAGGTTATTATCAGGCTTTGAGTAAAAGTAACACAACAAATGATTCAACAGCTTTTATCGAATTTATGTTAGAGGCTATTCTGGAAACGTTAAAAGTCTTTCACAATCGTTCAATGGTAGTACAGGAACAGTTCATGTCCATCTTATACTCATTAAATTTCAAAATCTGACGTTGTCAAGCCTCTTCAGTGAACCTTAGTTCTACCATCATCGGCTTTCCTAGTCATTTTTTTGAAATTGTTCGAGTATTCCGATTCAGAAGTTAGTTAAGTATTACTAACAAGAAAAGAAGAGCTTGTCTTCCACTCTTTATTAGATTATTTCCAAGAACGTCCTTTTATTTCAAATGCTGATTTTGTCGAGTTGACTCATTTGAGTCAGGCTAGTGCAAGACGCTATTTATCTCGATTTGTTTCTTATGGATTGCTTGATTTTACGGGCTCAACCAGGGATCGTCGGTATAGTCTCCGATGAGAATCCGCTCAAAAACCGCTCATTTTTTACTTGTGAAAATGAACGGTTTTTTGACCATGTTTCTAATTAGTATCAGGGGAGGGTTTTACCTGCTGCAAGGTAAATTTCATACCATTCTTTGCGACTGAGGGTTAGGTTAGTGGCTTGGGTCGCTTCGAGTATTCGTTGGGGTTGTGTTGTACCAATGATGGCTTGCATTTTAGCTGGGTAGCGAAGGACCCAGGCGATGGCAATGGCAGAAGGAGTTGTCTGGTAATGATTAGCCAATCGGTTAAGGACTTGGTTGAGTTTTTCAAACTTAGGATCTCCCACAAAAACTCCTTGGAAATAGCCATGTTGAAGGACTGACCAAGCTTGGATTACCATGTCGTGAGTTCGAGCGTATTCAAAGATACTGCTAGTTACAGAGCTTGAGAGAGCTTGCTCCATGTTCACATGAAATCCTGCATCAAATTCTGGAGCAAAAGCGGCACTCAGTTGTAGGTGGTTAATTGCGAGTGGTTGGGAAACCGCTGTTTTGAGGAGTTCAATCATCATCGGATTTTGATTGGAGACCCCAAAATGACGAACTTTGCCTGTTTTTTCTAAGTGATCAAAAGCTTCCGCAACTTCCTCTGGTTCCATCAGAACATCTGGTCTGTGGAGAAGGAGGCTATTCAGCTGGTCGATGTGTAGTCGTTGGAGAATCCCTTCTACTGAATTGAGAATGTGTTCTTTGGAGAAGTCAAAGTAGGTAAAGTCCTCAATGCGGATGCCACATTTGGACTGAATCCACATTTGATTTCTGAGATCGGGTCTGTTTTTCAAGACTTGCCCAAGTATTTCTTCAGAGCGACCTCCTCCGTAGATATCTGCTAGGTCAAAGGTATTGATGCCGACAGAAAGAGCGGTTTCAATTAATTCCTCAACTTGTAAAGGGGACAGGTTTTTAATGCGCATTAAACCAAGGACAATACTGGATAATTTGGTTTTTTCTTGGGCGAATTCAATGGTTTTCATTTCGATAATCCTTTCAAATTATTAGAAAGCGATTTCATTATATACGGATTTAGGAATAAAGTAAAGGTTATTTGAGAGGGGACTCCTCTTGCATCCTTCCGTTAACCGCAAACTATCCTTCCGGAAACAAGGTATCCTTCCGCTGTGGTATAATTTTAATTGAGACTAAGGAGGGACTGATGTTTTTAAGTGTTAAAGAGTTAGCAATTCGTTGGGGAATTTCCGAAAGAAGAGTTAGAGAATTGGCCTCTTTAGGAAAGATTCCAGGTGCCTTTCAAGAGGGGCGATTTTGGAGATTTCCAGCAGGAGTGAAAAAACCATCGGATAGCCGTTTCAAAAAAACGGAGAGTCTGTTATCATCAATTGAAGAGAAAAAGGCCCATTTAGATACCTTAAGACCCTTAACTTCTGGTGAAGTTCAACGATTGAATGAAGAATTTACGATAGAGTATACTTACAATTCAAATGCAATTGAGGGGAATACTTTAACATTGAAAGAGACAGCACTAGTCCTTCAGGGGCTAACAATTGATCAGAAACCTTTGAAGGATCATTTGGAAGGGCACCTCGAAAAAGTTGATGTATTCCATTAACTTTTAAAAAAGGGACGCTTGCTCTCCAATTTCCAACAAACGTCCCTTTATTTTCTGTTTTTCCATCCCTAATATCGGGATAATTCTGATTTTT
>NZ_JADXDQ010000096.1:0-2765 GCF_015831295.1 Streptococcus sp. NLN64 | reverse complement strand
TGGTGTGTCATCTGCAAAAGACGCAGGCGTAACAGATATTAACTCAGTAAATCCATCTCCAGTAGCCAAGGAAGCGGCTAAAGCAGCTATTGACGAAGCTGCCCAAGCGAAGAAGTCTAAGATTGACGCTCGATCTGACCTTACAGACGAAGAGAAATCAGCTGCTAAGTCTGAGGTTGATACTAAGGCTGACCAAGCCAAACAAGCGATCGACACTGCGACAACCAATGATGGAGTAACTTCCGCTAAGGACGCAGGCGTAACAGATATTAACTCAGTAAATCCATCTCCAGTAGCCAAGGATGCCGCTAAGAAAGCCATCGATGACGCAGTAGCAGCGAAGAAAGCAGAGATCGACGGTCGTGATGACTTGACGAACGAAGAGAAGGCAACCGCTAAGTCTGAGGTTGATACCAAAGCCACTGACGCGAAGAAAGCTATTGATTTAGCGACAACCAACGCTGGTGTGTTATCTTCCAAAGACGCAGGTGTAACAGATATTAACTCAGTAAATCCATCTCCAGTAGCCAAGGAAACGGCTAAAGTAGCTATTGACGTAGCTGCCCAAGCGAAGAAGTCTAAGATTGACGCTCGATCTGACCTTACAGACGAGGAGAAATCAGCTGCTAAGTCTGAGGTTGATACTAAGGCTGACCAAGCCAAACAAGCGATCGACGCTGCGACAACCAACGATGGAGTAACTTCCGCTAAGGATGCTGGTGCAACAGACATAAACTCAGTAAATCCATCTCCGGTGGCCAAGGATGCCGCTAAGAAAGCGATCGATGACGCTGCTCAAGCCAAGAAGTCTGAGATTGATGCTCGTCCTGATCTCACAGACGAAGAGAAGGCAACCGCTAAGTCTGAGGTTGATGCAAAAGCCGATGATGCCAAGAAAGCTATTGATTCAGCGACAACCAACGATGGCGTGACTTCCGCTAAAGATGCAGGAGTATCGGATATTAAGTCAGTGACCCCAGAGCCAGTAGCCAAGGAAGCGGCTAAAGCAGCGATCGACGAAGCTGCCCAAGCTAAGAAGTCTGAGATTGACGCTCGTCCTGATCTCACAGATGAAGAAAAATTAACAGCTAAATCAGAAGTCGACTCTAAAGCGAATGAAGCTAAGAAAGCAATTGACGCTGCAACAACCAACGATGGCGTGACTTCCGCTAAAGATGCAGGAGTATCGGATATCAACTCAGTAAACCCATCTCCGGTAGCCAAGGATGCCGCTAAGAAAGCAATCGATGATGCTGCCCAAGCTAAGAAAGACGAGATAGATGGGCGCACTGATTTAACAGATGAAGAAAAATCAACAGCTAAATCAGAAGTTGATTCTAAAGCCACTGACGCGAAGAAAGCCATCGATAACGCAACAACCAACGATGGTGTGACTTCCGCTAAAGATGCAGGAGTATCGGATATCAACTCAGTAAATCCATCTCCGGTAGCCAAGGATGCCGCTAAGAAAGCGATCGATGAAGCTGCCCAAGCTAAGAAAGACGAGATAGATGGGCGCACTGATTTAACAGATGAAGAAAAATCAACAGCTAAATCAGAAGTTGATTCTAAAGCAACTGTCGCTAAGAAAGCTGTTGATGATGCGACAACCAACGATGGAGTAACTTTCGTCAAAGACACTGGTGTAACAGACATAAACTCAGTAAATCCATCTCCAGTAGCGAAGGATGCCGCTAAGAAAGCGATCGATGAAGCTGCACAAGCCAAGAAGTCTAAAATTGATGCTCGTCCTGATCTCACAGACGAAGAGAAGGCAGCTGCTAAATCAGAAGTTGATTCTAAAGCAACTGTCGCTAAGAAAGCTGTTGATGATGCGACAACCAACGATGCTGTATCATCTGCCAAAGACGCAGGCGTAACAGATATTAACTCAGTAAATCCATCTCCAGTAGCCAAGGAAGCGGCTAAAGCAGCTATTGACGTAGCTGCCCAAGCGAAGAAGTCTAAGATTGACGCTCGATCTGACCTTACAGACGAGGAGAAATCAGCTGCTAAGTCTGAGGTTGATACTAAGGCTGACCAAGCCAAACAAGTGATCGACGCTGCGACAACCAACGATGGAGTAACTTCCGCTAAGGATGCTGGCGTAACAAATATTAACTCAGTAAATCCATCTCCGGTAGCCAAGGATGCCGCTAAGAAAGCCATCGATGACGCAGTAGCAGCGAAGAAAGCAGAGATCGACGGTCGTGATGACTTGACGAACGAAGAGAAGGCAACCGCTAAGTCTGAGGTTGATACCAAAGCCACTGACGCGAAGAAAGCTATTGATTTAGCGACAACCAACGCTGGAGTAACTTCCGCTAAGGATGCTGGTGCAACAGACATAAACTCAGTAAATCCATCTCCGGTGGCCAAGGATGCCGCTAAGAAAGCGATCGATGACGCTGCTCAAGCCAAGAAGTCTGAGATTGATGCTCGTCCCGATCTCACAGACGAAGAGAAGGCAGCTGCTAAATCAGAAGTTGATTCTAAAGCCACTGTCGCTAAGAAAGCTGTTGATGATGCGACAACCAACGATGCTGTATCATCTGCCAAAGACACTGGTGTAACAGACATAAACTCAGTGAATCCATCTCCAGTGGCTAAGGATGAAGCTAAGAAAGCGATCAATGATGCTGCACAAGCTAAGAAAGACGAGATAGATGGGCGCACTGATTTAACAGATGAAGAAAAATCAACAGCTAAATCAGAAGTTGATTCTAAAGCCACTGACGCGAAGAAAGCTATTGATTTAGCAACAA
>NZ_JADXDQ010000095.1:0-2906 GCF_015831295.1 Streptococcus sp. NLN64 | reverse complement strand
TTGACTTCGGATAAGTCTTCGAGCTATTAGTATTAGTCCGCTACATTGCTCACACAACTTCCACTCCTAACCTATCTACCTGATCATCTCTCAGGGCTCTTATTCATTGCTGATGGGAAATCTCATCTTGAGGTGGGTTTCACACTTAGATGCTTTCAGCGTTTATCCCTTCCCTACATAGCTACCCAGCTGTGCCTCTGGCGAGACAACTGGTACACCAGCGGTAAGTCCACTCTGGTCCTCTCGTACTAGGAGCAGATCCTCTCAAATTTCCTACGCCCGCGACGGATAGGGACCGAACTGTCTCACGACGTTCTGAACCCAGCTCGCGTGCCGCTTTAATGGGCGAACAGCCCAACCCTTGGGACCGACTACAGCCCCAGGATGCGACGAGCCGACATCGAGGTGCCAAACCTCCCCGTCGATGTGAACTCTTGGGGGAGATAAGCCTGTTATCCCCAGGGTAGCTTTTATCCGTTGAGCGATGGCCCTTCCATACGGAACCACCGGATCACTAAGCCCGACTTTCGTCCCTGCTCGAGTTGTGGCTCTCGCAGTCAAGCTCCCTTATACCTTTACACTCTGCGACTGATTTCCAACCAGTCTGAGGGAACCTTTGGGCGCCTCCGTTACCTTTTAGGAGGCGACCGCCCCAGTCAAACTGCCCGTCAGACACTGTCTCCGATAGGGATCACCTATCCGGGTTAGAGTAGCCATACAACAAGGGTAGTATCCCAACAACGCCTCCGGTGAAACTGGCGTCCCACCTTCATTGGCTCCTACCTATCCTGTACATGTGGCACAGATACTCAATATCAAACTGCAGTAAAGCTCCATGGGGTCTTTCCGTCCTGTCGCGGGTAACCTGCATCTTCACAGGTACTAAAATTTCACCGAGTCTCTCGTTGAGACAGTGCCCAAATCATTACGCCTTTCGTGCGGGTCGGAACTTACCCGACAAGGAATTTCGCTACCTTAGGACCGTTATAGTTACGGCCGCCGTTTACTGGGGCTTCAATTCATACCTTCGAGAAATCTCTAAGCACTCCTCTTAACCTTCCAGCACCGGGCAGGCGTCACCCCCTATACATCATCTTACGATTTAGCAGAGAGCTGTGTTTTTGATAAACAGTTGCTTGGGCCTTTTCACTGCGGCTCAGTTGAACTGAGCGCCCCTTCTCCCGAAGTTACGGGGCCATTTTGCCGAGTTCCTTAACGAGAGTTCTCTCGATCACCTGAGGCTACTCGCCTCGACTACCTGTGTCGGTTTGCGGTACGGGTAGTATATAGATTTGCGCTAGAAGCTTTTCTCGGCAGCCTGACATCAGGGACTCGCTAGAATCACCTAGCTCCCCATCACAGCTCAATGTTACAGGTAAAAGCATTTGACTCTTACCACACCTCACTGCTTAGACCAGAATCCATTCACTGGCTTCCCTTAGCCTTCTGCGTCACTCCTTCACTCTATATACTAGTACAGGAATATCAACCTGTTGTCCATCGAATACACCTTTCGGTCTCTCCTTAGGTCCCGACTAACCCAGGGCGGACGAGCCTTCCCCTGGAAACCTTAGTCTTACGGTGGATGGGATTCTCACCCATCTTGCGCTACTCATACCGGCATTCTCACTTCTATGCGTTCCACTACTCCTCACGGTATAGCTTCACCACACATAGAACGCTCTCCTACCATCCTTTACAGGATCCACAGCTTCGGTAAATTGTTTTAGCCCCGGTACATTTTCGGCGCAGGGTCACTCGACTAGTGAGCTATTACGCACTCTTTGAATGAATAGCTGCTTCTAAGCTAACATCCTAGTTGTCTGTGCAACCCCACATCCTTTTCCACTTAACAATTATTTTGGGACCTTAGCTGGTGGTCTGGGCTGTTTCCCTTTCGACTACGGATCTTAGCACTCGCAGTCTGACTGCCGACCATAAATCGTTGGCATTCGGAGTTTATCTGAGATTGGTAATCCGAGATGGACCCCTCACCCAAACAGTGCTCTACCTCCAAGATTCTTAATGTCGACGCTAGCCCTAAAGCTATTTCGGAGAGAACCAGCTATCTCCAAGTTCGTTTGGAATTTCTCCGCTACCCACAAGTCATCCAAGCACTTTTCAACGTGCCCTGGTTCGGTCCTCCAGTGAGT
Organism: Streptococcus sp. NLN64; assembly: GCF_015831295.1. Lineage (NCBI taxonomy): Bacteria > Bacillati > Bacillota > Bacilli > Lactobacillales > Streptococcaceae > Streptococcus > Streptococcus sp. NLN64. Next base: position 753 of record NZ_JADXDQ010000095.1, on the reverse strand, counting down.
TTTACCTCACCTTCAACCTGCTCATGGGTAGGTCACATGGTTTCGGGTCTACGACTACATACTTTACCGCCCTATTCAGACTCGGTTTCCCTACGGCTCCGTCTCTTCAACTTAACCTCGCATGCAATCGTAACTCGCCGGTTCATTCTACAAAAGGCACGCTCTCACCCATTAACGGGCTCGAACTTCTTGTAGGCACACGGTTTCAGGTTCTATTTCACTCCCCTCCCGGGGTGCTTTTCACCTTTCCCTCACGGTACTGGTTCACTATCGGTCACTAGGGAGTATTTAGGGTTAGGAGATGGTCCTCCCAGATTCCGACGGGATTCCTCGTGTCCCGCCGTACTCAGGATACTGCTAGGTAGTTAGACTATTTTAAATACGAGGCTCTCACTCTCTCTGGCTGACCTTCCCATGTCATTCTTCTATAATCTAACAGTCCATATCGCAGTCCTACAACCCCGAGTGGTAAACCACTCGGTTTGCCCTTCTGCCGTTTCGCTCGCCGCTACTCAGGCAATCGCTTTTGCTTTCTCTTCCTGCAGCTACTTAGATGTTTCAGTTCACTGCGTCTTCCCTCTTTAATCTTAACAACTAAAGATACTAGCCATCAGCTAGTGGGTTCCCCCATTCGGACATCTCTGGATCTTCGCTCACTTACAGCTACCCAAAGCATTTCGTCGTTTGTCACGTCCTTCATCGGCTCCTAGTGCCAAGGCATCCACCGTGCGCCCTTACTAACTTAACCTCTTT
>NZ_JADXDQ010000094.1:0-2984 GCF_015831295.1 Streptococcus sp. NLN64 | reverse complement strand
TGTCTAGGTGCTTCCACAAAACTGGCGTCAACAATCTGCCCTTTGTGAGCCAGTAAGCCTTCTTCTTCTAACATAGAGGAAAAACAGTCAAACAACTTTTGTTCTTTACCGGATTTACTAAGACGTTCCCTGTAAAGCCAAATTGTTTTAGCATCTGGAACTCGCTCGTCATCGCAGCCAACAAAACGACGAAAAGACAGACGATCCAGCAATTGGTACTCCATGGCTTCGTCTGACAAATTATAGAGGCGTGCAAGAAGAAGGATTTTAAACATCATAAGGTAGTTATAGGGAGGTCTACCACCCTTAGAAGGATCTTTCTCACTATTTCCAAAAATACGGTTCAGGATTGGGAGAAACATTGCCCATTTCACAGTCTTATCAAGTCGTTCGAGTGGATTTCCCAATTGTGAAAGTTTTTCTAGAAGTCGTTCATCGTCGGAAAATAATAGCATGATAGCACCTCGTTCATCTTAGTAGTACTATTATCTCATAAGATTCCTTTAGAGAAAATAGGAAAAAGCGGTCTACATACCGTAGTGGAATCATCAGCAGTTGAGAAACAACTGCTAGATGACGGAGATTTCGAGACCTTGGCTCGAAATCTAGTGATGAGACTCCGGAAGGAGGCTGCTCACGTCCGCACTACAAAATATGAAGACCCGCTTAAATTAAATTTTCGACACGAAGAGAGGAGTTTTTAGAGGTGCCCTTGTCAAGCAAGGTCTTGCCAATCGCTATGGTGATTCAGTACTCGGGCCAGACGATCGTACGGAAATAGAATATGTGGTCAATCGAATGAGCCAGATTGAGAGTTGGGCTAATATTGAGTTCAATGTTTACATTGAGCTCATCAACTACTTCACGTATGAATTTATCCAGCAAAGAGCAAAGGAAACTATTCAAGAATTAAAAAGTGATCCATATGTACATCACATGCAACTGGGGCAGTCCATGCTCCATGGACTTCGTTCAACAGTGCGTTATTATTCAGAACATGAGTACTATATTGAAGCTGAAAAACTCAGTCAAGAACTACTTAACTTACTGCAATCCATTCCTCATCTTGGGAATAGTCTCTGGTTCTTCTTTGATATTTCCTTCGAACGAGCATGTAACCTCCTTCGTCAAAATAAGGAAGAGGGGTTAGAAATTGCAACGGATTTAGTAAAAGGCTTGGACAACCTGAAAAAACTATCCTCCTTACAAGTTTTAACAACACGACGTGAACAATATTTTCAAATTATCAGTCGTTTGAATAAAACTGGAAAACCATTTAATCCATAAACAATCGGTTGCACTTCAATGTAGTCAAATTTTATATCACTTGGATAACCTTGTCTTAGGAAATATACTCATTGGGTAATCGAATTCATTTACCAATTTTTCATTGAAATTAGTAATAGTTTTAATGAGAAACTATTTGTTCAATACACCCTTTAAAATCATAGAAATCCCTTTAATTTGAACCAATTTTTTCATTTACTAAAAATCTCCAAAATATAAGCTAATATAGAATCATTGAAAGGAGATATTTATGAAAAATCATTTTTTGAAACGAGCTGGTCTCGTCATCGCACCACTTATTCTTCTTGGGATTGGAACTCCAGTATTAGCGGATGAAAATGCTGCAACTTCAAGAGCTCCCTTAAACTCTCAAGAAACTTTTAAAATATATGGATTAACTGAAAATGGAATATCTGGTTTTAGAGGGAACACTAACTCTATCATAGGCTCAAATACCTACTTTACCTTTAATGATGGCCAATATCATGCTACATACAGTTATTACTTTGACGGTACCACAACTTTGACCATTCGCGCTGCAGCAGGAGACATTATTTATAGTGGTCCAACAAGCACTGATGTTAATCAAGGACTTTCTGTAGGGGCAAGCACTATCGAGGATGTTCAGTTAGAATTAGAAACTGTTTTGCGAGCAGGAAACAGTAATCAGAACAACCTAGCAGATTCTGAGGAATCCAATTCAAAAGAAACTACTTCAAGCTCAGATTCTTCAAGCAGTTTAAGTGAAACGAGTTCTTCCAGTACTATCAGCCAAAATAATGATAAACAAGAAACAAAGCCAGTAACAAGTGGGATTCCTCAATCATTAGTTGGAACATGGACTGCTGATGGATCTACAATCACAATTCGTGAAGATGGGAGCGGAAGTCATACTGATGGTAAAAATACCAATCAATTTAACCTCTCAAAGCTAATTGATCAAGGTAATGGGGTCTATGAGATTGTAGATGATATTGAGGGGATGAAGTTTTTGAGACCATTTGTTTGGGGACTTGAAGGACCTATCGAGAAAGTAACAATCGGTTTTATTCTCAATGGAGATAATTTAACTCCGTATATGAAGACTATCAGTATGGGTGGGGAAGAACGCTTAGAAAATGGGCGTACCTTTACCCGCCAAAGTATAAATGAGCCTACCACACCATCTTCAAACAATGGTGGTGATACTATATCTAATCCGTCAAATACTTCATCAGAAAGCAATAATACTGATTCTTCTGTAAGTTCAAAACAAGAGAATAAGCAAGGGAAGCCTCGTAAAGTTCTTCCGAATACTGGTGAACAAAGTGCAGTTTTGATGACAGTTTCAGGATTACTAATTATATTAGGTATATTAGGTATCAATCTTAGAAAAAAGGCAACCTCCCAATAACAAGGTATATTGAAAAAACTCCAAGAATATAAGCTTTTTAGCTTCTGGCTTGGAGTTTTCTTCATCTACAATTTTCTTGGATTTATTTTGACCATAATAAGTAAGCTGCTAGAACTTCTCTTTATTTGCGAGAATCTCTTCATTTTGCAAATATTCTAGTAGGTAGGCTAGAAATTTTGTAAGCGCCCAATAACAAGGTATATTGAAAAACTCCAAGATCATAAGCAGGTTGCTTTTGATCTTGGAGTTTTCTTTATCTACAATTTTCTTGGATTCTTGGAGTCCATGGTAAATAAGCCTCCAG
>NZ_JADXDQ010000093.1:0-3029 GCF_015831295.1 Streptococcus sp. NLN64 | reverse complement strand
CCCATCTTTATTTATAGAAAAGCTTGATCGTTCATAAAAATCATCAGAATTGCAATTGTTTATTGCTTGTTTCTGATGATTTTTTTGATAGTTACGCAAAGATATTCAGGGTATGAATAATTCGGGTAAATGCAGTTTATCGCCTACTTGATAAGTTAAACGATATTAAGGAGGATATCCAACTCCATCTTCATCAAGAAATCAGTCGCCTAACCAATCGGGAAGGACGCTTTGTATTTTACGATGTGACTAACTACTATTTTGAAACCGATATTCCTGACGAAGAAGAAATCTCTGAAGTTGGGGAGGTTCTCAAGGTTGGCCTGCGTAGACGAGGTCCAAGCAAAGAACATCGACCTAAGCCAATCGTTCAACTAGGTCTCTTTATGGATACAAACGGCATTCCCATTAGCTACAAGCTCTTTCGGGGAAATCAAACAGATCCAGTCACCTATCTCCCAGCAGTTGAGGAAGTGAAAAAACAATTTGGAATTGAGAGAATTGTCGTTGTAGCGGATAAGGCCATGAATAGTAAAACCAATGTTTCTGCCATGTTAGAGCAAGGGGACGGCTGGCTCTTCTCACAGAAACATCGTGGAAAAAGAGGGGCTCCAAAGGATATCCAAGAACAGATTTTAAATTCAGAGGACTGGCACTTTAATGCGGAAGCCACATTCGCTAAGAAATCTTATATTCGAGAACGCAGGCTAGGTACAGGCAAGAACTCTCCAGTCGTTAAAGAAAAAGTTTTGATAACCTGGAATGAAAAATATGCGAAGCGCGAACAAATTCGTAGAGACGGTGCTCTTGAATACGCCAGTAAATTAACCAATGCGGAACTTTTTCGTCAGACGAGTAAGAAGGGTGGTAAGAAATATCTTGATTTATCCTATGTCGATGAGGAAACAGGTGAAATTAAGCCTTTCTCTCCACTGATTAGAATTGACCAAGAACAGGTCGATTTTGATGCTCAGTTTGATGGAATCAATGTGATTGTCACCAGTGAGACAGAGATGTCGGACGAAGCCATTCTTGATTCCTACAAGCAGCTCGGGAAAATCGAACATTGCTTTAGGGTCACGAAGACCGAATTAGAGAGTCGACCAGTTTATGTCTGGACGGAGGAACACATAGAAGCCCACTTCTTAACTTGTTTTATAGCCCTAATTTTCATTCGGTTACTTCAATACAGAACAGACTGGGCAATGAGTCCAGAAAGAATGATTCGGGCCTTGAATAGTGCCAAAGCAACCCGTTTACAAGATGATTACTACAGACTTCAAGAGAGTCCGGATATGCAGGAGTTAAATAAGCTTCTTGGAATTGACTGGACAAAGGGAGTTGTGAAGTTCGAGGAATTAAGAAATTATGCTAGAGGTTCATATACAACACGAAAATAATTAAAAAAGATAGCCAAACTCCTTGTCCCCCAAGGGTTTAGCTATCTTTTGTCTTTTTTAAAGTGATAAACTCGGGCATCATATAATCCTCCATTCCACCTTAGTATACCACAGATAGACCTCAAAAAGCTTGAAACTATACCCTGTATTCGCTATAATGGGCAAAGAACATGAAAGGAATCCAGCGCATGAAAAAACTAATCACTGCTCTCCTGGTTATCAGTGCAGCAGCCCTAGCATTCATCATCTATAATAATCAACCCAAACAAGAATTGAGTTTGAGTGCCCAACTACAAGAAGTTCTTAAGAATCCAGATGCAGACTTCCCACAGCTCACTAACAAAGCTGCTAAAAATGAAGCCGTGGTTACCCTGAAAACCAGCCAGGGGGACATCACCATGAAGCTCTTCCCCGAGTATGCACCATTAGCAGTCGAGAACTTTCTAACTCATGCCAAAGATGGTTACTATGACGGCCTCACCTTCCACCGGGTCATCAAAGACTTCATGATCCAAACCGGTGATCCCAATGGAGATGGTAGCGGAGGGGAATCCATCTGGGCTGGCAAGGACCGTGAAAAAGACCCTGGTACAGGCTTCGCCAATGAAATCAGTCCCTATCTCTACAACCTCCGAGGTGCTGTCTCCATGGCCAATGCTGGCCCCGATACCAACGGCAGCCAATTCTTTATCAATCAAAATACCCAAGACATCTCCAGCAGACTAGATCCAACAACCTACCACAGTAAAATCATCCAAGCCTACAAAAACGGCGGGAATCCCAGCCTCGACGGCTCTTATACCGTCTTCGGTCAAGTCACAGAAGGCATGGACATCGTTGATAAAATCGCAGCAGTGGAAACCGATGACAAGGATAAACCTACCGAAGCTGTGACCATCAAAAAGATTGAAATCAAATCAGAATAACCTTAAAAATCCTAAAGCTTTTTTGAAGCCTGAGGATTTTTTTAGTTAGAGGAAGATTCAGCCATCTCTAAAATTTTAATGTATCGATCCAGTCTCTCGTTTAAATAACCAGCAAACAAATCTTCCATTGTCGACAAACTCCCTTTTAGATGATAGTCTTCAAAGGCTTGGTAATACTTTAAACGATCACTAAATTTAATATCAATTGGTGGATAGCCTGCTTTCATTAATTCTAAATTCACCAATAAGCGACCAGTACGACCATTTCCATCAATAAAAGGATGTATGCTCTCAAACTCAATATGAAAACGTGCCAATTTGCTGACAATGGGCTCATTCGATTTCTGATAATCCAATAATAATGCTTCCATAAGAGGACGAATCATATAGGGCTGCGCAGGTTCATTACTTGCTCCAATAATTTGAACGGGTACTCGACGGTAAATGCCTCGGTCCTCTTTTTTATCAGAGAGAACCAGATAATGTATATCCTGAATGACATTTTCCGTTAGTGCAATCTCATCCGAAACCAAGGATTGAACAAATTCAAAAGCTTCACGATGACCAATCACTTCCGGGCACCTCTAAAAACTCCTCTCTTCGTGTCGAAAATTTAATTTAAGCGGGTCTTCATATTTTGTAGTGCGGACGTGAGCAGCCTCCTTCCGGAGTCTCATCACTAGATTTCGAGCCAAGGTCTCGA
>NZ_JADXDQ010000092.1:0-3041 GCF_015831295.1 Streptococcus sp. NLN64 | reverse complement strand
AAGAAACAACCATGAGTCCTTTCCATAACTCTATTGTTCTGGGAAACATTGCAATAGTCAAGTATTTATACAATTATTGTTCAAACTGGGTTTTAATAACCCTCTAAACTTATATTACGAGGAGGAAATATGGTTCAATCCCTTAATACAAGCGTTGAATTCCAAACCAGAGGCCAATCCTATCTCGGAGTCGGCGGGCAGGTCGGAAATTTTTTGGTTGGTGATAAAGCCCTTGAATTCTATAGCGATCGGAATGTGCAAGATTTTATTCAAATGCCTTGGGAAAATATCCAAAGCATTGGAGCTAATGTTAGTCGTGGAAAGGTGAGTCGGCATTTTGAAGTCAAGACAGATTTAGGAAATTTCCGCTTCTCTTCCCCAGACTCCGGCCGGATCCTCAAAATCGCTCGCCAACACCTCGGGGACGAGAAAGTCGTTCGCCTACCGACCTTGGTCCAATTGACCTGGAAAAAAATTCAGCAAGCGCTTGCCAAAAAGGGCTAGTTTGGATATAATGAAACAAACGGACAAGTAGTCTTATTTCTTCTTTTAGAGAGTCTGCGGTTGCTGCAAGCAGATAGAAGGGAAGGACGAAATTCTACCGTTGGATACAGTTTAGATAAGGAATCAAGGCACACGATGTGAAGTTGGATGGAACCGCGTTTCGACGCTCCAACACCAGCATTCGTGTGTTTTTTCATTAGAGGAGGTTTCTATGTTAGATTTAAAACAGGTTCGCAATGACTTTGCCGCAGCTCAGGCAAAATTGGCCACACGTGGAGTCGACGCTGCTATCTTAGATAAGATGAAAGAGTTAGACGAGCAACGTCGGGAACTCTTGGTTCAGGTTGAAGAAGAAAAAGCCAAACGCAATACCGTCTCTGCAGAAATTGCCCAAGCCAAACGCAACAAAGAAAATGCGGATGACAAGATTGCAGCCATGCAAGCTTTGTCTGCCGAAATCAAAGAATTGGATGCCCGCTTAGCAACCATTGACCAGGAACTTCAGGGCATTCTAGTAACCCTTCCCAACCTTCCACATGAGTCTGTTCCAGTTGGGGAAGATGAAGAAGACAATGTGGAAATTCGTCGCTGGGGTCAAGTGCCTGAATTTGACTTTGAGCCCAAAGCTCACTGGGACCTGGGAGAAGATCTAGGCATTTTAGACTGGGAACGTGGTGGGAAAGTGACTGGAGCTCGTTTCCTTTTCTACAAAGGACTCGGAGCACGTTTGGAGCGCGCACTTTACAACTTCATGTTGGACGAGCACTTGGCAGAAGGCTACACTGAAGTGATTCCACCTTATATGGTCAACCACGATTCTATGTTTGGAACCGGTCAATATCCAAAATTCAAAGAGGATACCTTTGAATTGGCAGATACCAACTATGTCCTCATTCCAACTGCGGAAGTTCCCCTTACCAACTACTACCGTGGGGAAATCTTGGAAGCCAAAGACCTACCAATCTACTTCACTGCCATGAGTCCATCTTTCCGTTCTGAAGCCGGTTCAGCAGGACGCGACACCCGTGGTTTGATCCGCTTGCACCAATTCCATAAGGTCGAAATGGTTAAATTTGCCAAACCGGAAGAATCTTACCAAGAATTGGAAAAAATGACTCAAAACGCCGAGTCAATCCTCCAAAAACTTGGCTTGGCCTACCGTGTCTTGACCCTCTCAACTGGAGATATGGGCTTCTCAGCTGCAAAAACGTATGACTTGGAAGTTTGGATTCCAGCGCAAAACACTTACCGTGAAATCTCAAGCTGCTCCAACACCGAAGACTTCCAAGCACGCCGGGCACAAATCCGTTACCGGGATGAAGCAGACGGTAAGGTAAAACATGTCCATACGCTGAATGGATCAGGACTGGCCGTGGGTCGGACTGTTGCTGCTATCTTGGAAAATTACCAAAACGAAGATGGCTCTGTGACAATCCCTGAAGTTCTCCGTCCTTACATGGGTGGTGTTGAAAAAATTGAAGTTCCGTAAAGAAGCTGTTAGCTGGGCGAAAGCCCAGCTTTTTCAATCTCCATTAGACAAATTCCAGCTCTTTCTTTGGTATAATGATAACAATTGAAAAAATAGTAAGGATAGATTATGAAACTCATTTCATGGAATATTGATTCATTGAACGCCGCTCTGACTTCTGACTCAGCTCGGGCTCAATTGTCACAAGCAGTTTTGCAAACCCTAGTCGATGAAGATGCTGATATCATTGCCATTCAGGAAACTAAATTGTCTGCCAAGGGACCTACCAAAAAACATTTAGAAATTTTGGCTGACCTTTTCCCAGATTATGAAAATACCTGGCGTTCTTCTGTTGAACCAGCTCGTAAAGGATATGCTGGAACCATGTTCCTCTATAAAAAAGGACTGGATCCTGTCATCAGCTATCCAGAAATCGGTGCTCCTTCTACCATGGACTTAGAGGGCCGGATTATCACACTTGAATTCCCAGAGTTCTATGTGACACAGGTCTACACCCCCAATGCAGGAGATGGCCTTAAACGCTTGGCAGAACGCCAAGTCTGGGATGCCTGCTACGCTGACTACCTAGCAAGCCTAGACAAAAACAAACCTGTTCTAGCAACCGGTGACTACAATGTAGCCCACAACGAGATCGACTTGGCTAACCCTGCCTCTAACCGCCGTTCCCCAGGCTTTACAGACGAGGAACGCCAAGGATTCACCAATCTCTTGGCCAAAGGTTTCACAGATACCTTCCGTCACCTCCATGGAATGATTCCAGATCACTATACCTGGTGGGCTCAACGCAGTCGAACCAGCAAAATCAATAACACCGGCTGGAGAATTGACTACTGGTTGGTTAGCAATCGTCTTGCGGATAAGGTGCAAGAATCCAGCATGATTGACTCTGGTGCTCGCCAGGACCATACTCCTATACTTTTAATACTTGATTAGTTTCAAAATCTGAAATATAATAGTATTATGATTTTTACACCAGAACACATTAACGAATTAGAAACAGCCCTAAAAGATAAATCACTAGCTTCTTTTCATAAACGTATCCAAGCCG
>NZ_JADXDQ010000091.1:0-3047 GCF_015831295.1 Streptococcus sp. NLN64 | reverse complement strand
GTTTTCTTCACTTGAAGCAGTCATCGATCAATTAGAAACAGTCATTAGAGGTTTACATTGGGAAGATTTAAAAACCATTGTCCGAAGACAATGGTTGGTTTCAGATTTTGAACTTAACTGAGTATTAGTTTTACCCTATAAATCATTTGAAGTGTAAAATTATTGAAAGACCGCTTCCAGAAAGGCGAAAAAAGACTGGGCAAAACTTCCAGCCTTAAAACTTTGATTAGTGAAAACAATTTTGACGCAGTGGTTGATTCGGTCAAACAGCTAAAAGGCTGTTTGAGGTGCAGATAGGATTTGCGAAGCAAATAACAATTGTTCACTTTTATTGAGAGAACATTTCATGTTCTCTTATCAAGAAGCTCAAAGAGTCATCTCCTGACTCTTTGAGTCCAGAAAACAACCTAATCAACATTGACATGAACTTCGTTCATTTCATCTAGAAACTCTAAAGGCATTCAACATGCCTTTAGACCGGAGGTGGGATTCAAACAGTCTGAGGAGAGACTGTTTGAACCCGAGCCTAACAATAAAAGAGCGAGGTCGGTTTGGGGAGAAACCGTTTCAGCTTACAACTTGAAATAAAGACTTGTAACGAACAATTTTTTTGCAAAAATTGTTCTGTCCCACTCTCTGTTATCTCACCACTTGGTTAAACTAATTTCCCCGCTGGAAAGCTTCTGTATTCCTGTGCTGGTTTCAACAAGAAGCTCCCCAGTTTTTAAAACATCGACTGCGGTAGCCGTCAGTTTTTGTCCTTGAAATTGGTAACAAATCTCACGACCTAGAACTAGAGAGTGTTTTTTGTAAAGGTCAAAAAGATCTTCTGATTTACTGGTCAAAAAAATTTTCCAAATTTCTGCAATCAGATCGTTTCTGTTAATCTGGGGCTGACTGGTAAAAAGCGAGCCTGCCTTGTCTTCCAGGTCCTTTGGAAATTCTGGTATATAGTAATTGATGCCCACTCCGATGATGATATGGGCCACGGTTCCAGTCTCGACATCTGAGACAGCCTCTGTCAAAATACCGGCAATCTTCTTCTTGCCAAGATAAATATCATTGACCCATTTGATGTTGGTGTCTATCCCTGTCAGATTGTGGATTGCCTTGACAATACTAGCCGCAATCAAGAGGGTATAACTTGGAAGTTGGTCAAAAGGTAGCAGTGGCTCTAGATGGAGACTCATGTAAATCCCTCCCCTTTCAGGCGCAAAAAAGGAACGGGAGAATCGCCCACGTGCTGCTGTTTGACTCGGAGCCAGGTAAAGTGCGGGACTTGGATTTCCAGCCTCAATCCCCTGCTTGGCATCCAGTTGTGTTGAGGAACTGGTTGAATTGTGATAGACAGCTAGCCCTGTTTGTTCCGCAATGGCTTCTGGTAGTAGGAGATCCCCAGCTACCAAACGGTAACCCCTATTTTTCAAACTGTCAATCACAACTCCTTGCTTTTCCAACTGTTTGATAGCCTTCCAAATGGCTGCGCGTGACACTTGGAGTTGTTCCGCTAGCGCTTCACCACTCACAAAATCTGTGGCAGTCGAGAGTTCTTGGAAAATTTTTTCATAAGTTTTCATAATTATAGTTCCCCATTAGAAAGACGAAAGGCCATCAGACTTGCGACAGACGCTTTTAAGAGATCTCCGGGAATGAAGACCAAACTGGAAATCAGGGATTGACTAAGAGGCATATTCGTTACATGGGATAACCAAATCGAACCTAGAAGATCCACAAAAAGAACCCCAATCAGAATCGTGACCAAGAAAAGGATCCGAAAAGTGACTCGCTCAATCCTTGAGAGAATCAGTCCCATGAATAAGGGAACCAAAGCCCAGGCCAAAAGATACCCCGCAGTCGGACCAGCTAGTACCGTCAAAGTCGTTGATTTCCCTGAAAAAACGGGAATCACCAAACCAAGCAGGAAAAAAAGCAACATGGTAAAAGTCCCTTTTTTCGCTCCTAAAGTCGCCCCAACCAGCATAACCCCAAGGTTTTGAAAGACGATTGGGACCGGAATAAATCCTAACGGAATTGCCGGGAGTAAGCCCAGCACAATCAAGAGACTCGTCATCAGACCAATCTGAGTAAGATCTCGTGTTGTAAACATTCTAAACTCCTTTGAGATAAAGTATATCCACTATAAGGGATTTATCCTAGACTGTCAACCTTGATTTTCTATCAAGTTTACTAATAAGCCATCATCATCTCAATTTTCCCTATCCTTGCAAGGGGTGTGTATCCCTTTAACCTGAGTGGTTCACCTTGGTTTTTCTGAGTCAAAATAAACCTGACTTTCCTACGAAAGTCAGGTTTTTCAAACGAACATTATTTCCAACGCCCCGCTTCATGACGCCCTTTCCGAGCCAAGTTCCAATAAGTAAGGTAAAGGAACAACAAACTGTAACTATAGCCGTCGAACCATTTGGGAAAGAAGAAAAAAATCGGCAGCAGTAAAAGGAAGCTGAAACGAATTAAAAAATCGATAGCCAGATAAAGGGATTGCCGAAAAGAATCTTGGCCACGGTAATCCTCAGGATCCGCACTCAAGCGCCGACTTTTCAATCTGAAAAAGCAAGGACCGATGATAGAAACAAGGATTACTACCAACATACTCCTCATAAAACCATCATCATCGATAAAATAAGCGAGATCAAGCAAGGCAAATCCTACCAGCCAGTCCAATACTAACAACCATTTTTCAATCTTCATTCTTCCTCTCCCAAGGCAGTTCAAAACTAACTCTTATCCTCTGAAACCTTCCCGATAAACCAGCGGTAAATTCGGTAATCTGCCAAAAAAACAAGAGATGAGATCAACCAATAAAGCAAATTTGTGTACCCCAAATACTCACGCAGCGGGTAGATAATCGAAGTAGTCATCAAGAGCAAAAAGCAAACAAGTGCGACTTTTTTCATAAGATACCTCCTCGTAATATAAGTTTAGAGGGTTATTAAAACCCAGTTTGAACAATAATTGTATAAATACTTGACTATTGCAATGTTTCCCAGAACAATAGAGTTATGGAAAGGACTCATGGTTGTTTCTTA
>NZ_JADXDQ010000090.1:0-3217 GCF_015831295.1 Streptococcus sp. NLN64 | reverse complement strand
TGAGTTAGCAGGCGAAGCCTGCTTGGAGTTTTAGTTTATCTTTTATTACTGTGTTAGCTCGTCTTGCCGTACTTCAGTACTGTCTACGACTCGCTGCCTTGTACTAAAAGTAAACTAAAAGACTATAATCCTCTTCGCCGAACCCTTTTGATTGCGTGCCTTGCACGCTTTAGCGATAATATTCAACAGGTCTCCCAGACCTGTTGAACTATCTTCATCGGATTGATGGCAAGCGACGCTTGCTTCATTACCTATAAATTTTAATCCAATTCCTGGATTATACTCTTTTAGTTTATCTTTTATTACTGTGTTAGCTCGTCTTGCCGTACTTTAGTACTGCCTGCGACTCGCTGCCTTGTACTAAAAGCAAACTAAAAGACTATAAAATTCGTTTCAGATTTCGAACTGTTTCGAGTATTACTTTTCTCCTGGTAGGGCTCGTAGTTGAGTCAACTGTTCAAAGCTATAGGCTGTTTGAATAACCTTTTCATCCTCACCTACTTTGGCAAAGAAGGTTGCTCCAACTGGTGTTTCATTGATTCGTCCAAAGGGAACCGTGAGTTCCGGTGCGCCAGCAACAGCTGCAAGAAGAACATTACTGTAGTCTTTAGCGACAAGTATATCCAGTTCCCGATTATCAATGACCTGATTCAATTTGTCTTGAGCGATTTGAATAATATGTCTCACTTTGGGATCGTTTCGTTTAGGTCGCAAGGCTTTTTCCAAAAGATTCTGACCATAGCGCATCCTCACCTCTGGATCCTGCCTATTGAATTCAATCAATTCTCGCAAGGAATCAATCGGTGCTCCTGCAGTTTCTAAATAGTGGTTCAAATCTTTCTCAAAGTCATTTTTTAGAATAAATTCCAAATCAATCTTACGCGTATCAACGTCTACAGTTACCACTTGAGCTCCTAGATCTTCTAGAGTCTCTATCAGTCGCTTATCAAAATCTTTATCCGAATGTAAAAGACCAATTCTTTTTCCCTTGATAAAATCAGTTTCTAAAGAAAGAGAAGGATCTTTGTCACTGGCAGCACAGTAAGTTAGATAAGCATCTTCAACTGTCTTTGTGAGGGGACCGAGAGTATCTAGAGCATAGCTAATCGGAACGACCCCTTCACCGTTGATCTCACCACGGGTCGGTTTGTAGCCAACAACAGAGTTAATACTCGCAGGAGCTATTATAGAGCCACAGGTTTCCGTTCCAAGGCTAACTGTTGCTAGATCCATCGCCATCGCAACAGCACTGCCAGAGCTGGATCCCAGAGGACTTATCACAAGAGGATTGAAGGGATTGGTTGTCTGTCCCTTTTTAGCACTATAGCCACTTGGATTTTTTGTACTCATGTAATAAGACATCTCAGATAGGTTGGTCTTTCCCAAGAGGATCGCTCCATTCTCTAGAAGCTTGTCAACGACAGGAGCATTTTTAACAGGGATAAAATCTTTGAGTCCATAAGCTCCCGCACTTGTCGGCATGTTATTGGTGTTAATATTTTCCTTAACCAAAACTGGGATTCCTGCTAAAATCCGATTATCTTGCTTCTCATCAAACTTCCGGGCCTCAAGCATGGCGGTGGGGTTTATTTCACTCACTGCATTGTTGCCTTGTCTACTCTGATCCTCCTTGATCTTTAAGAGATAACATGCGACTAAATCCTGATGACGAATGTGTCCTTGGCGCAAAACCTCTTGTAACTCTCTGAGAGATTTTTGTTCCATTAAGGAGGCCTTTGCCCGCACGCTCTCGATATCAACCCCGGCCAGCTGCTGATCAATCGCCGCAATCACCTGGTGATTGCGAAAAGCAAGACTCTCTTCCTTAGCTGGCTTGTGCGACTGGAAGTATCGATACAAAGCAGCCGCTCCGAGGGTTGCGGTAGTAAGAACAATACCTGAGGTCCATAGAACTATTTTTTTCACCTTCATGTCTTTTTTCCTATTCTTTGACTTATACTGTTTCTAAGTGGTTTTGCCGAACCCCTAACCTCAAAGATCCCAATCTCAAGTGATTGGGATCTTTGAAGGCTAATGAGCTGAAGAATTCATCTCTTCTGTAACGTCTTTAGGTTGATAAGCAGAGATAATCTGCGATACCAGGGGATGACGAACAACATCTTGCGTTGTCAGATGGATAAATCCAATGGTCTGCAGGCGTTTTAACTTGTCCATGGCATCCAGCAACCCCGATTTTTGCTTATGAGGTAAGTCAATTTGACTGATATCCCCATTGATAATCATTTTGGAGTTAAACCCTAGCCTAGTCAAGAACATTTTCATCTGCAGGACGGTTGTATTTTGCGCTTCGTCCAAGATGACAAACGCATCATCCAGTGTCCGCCCCCGCATGTAGGCAAGCGGCGCAATTTCAATCACTTCTCGCTCCAGCAAACGGTTGGTCTGCTCCTTCCCAAGAATCTTATGTAGAGCATCATAGACTGGTCGAAGGTATGGATCCACTTTTTCCTTGAGGTCTCCTGGTAAAAAGCCCAAGCTTTCTCCGGCTTCAACTGCCGGACGTGTTAGAATAATCCGTTTGACTTGTCCACGCTTTAGGGCACGTACAGCTAAGGCAACTGCCAAAAAGGTCTTACCGGTACCGGCTGGGCCAATCCCAAAGACAATATCCTGGTTCTTAACCGCATCAACGAGGAGCTTTTGCCCTGGGGTCTTGATTCGAATGGATTTTCCTTGGAAATCTGTTAGGACTTCCTCCTCATAAAGAGCGACAAACTGATGGAGACGACCTTCCTTGGACATATTCATGGCCGTCACAACATCGGTTAAAGCAATTTGCATACCACGATTTACCAGTACCTGTAGAGCCTGAATAATCGCTTTCGCCTCCAAAGCCTGCTCCTCGGATCCTAGAATCTGTACCCGCTCGGTCCTTGCATGGATGACCACATCCAAATAATCCTCCAATAATTTCAGATTCCGCTCATTGGAACCAAATAAGAGCAACAAATCATCCGGGTGGTTTAAGGTTAACTCAGTTGAAAATTCTTGCAAACGATTCTCCTTTTTTGCTTCTTTCCTATCAGTATAACAAATTCCCAGCCCCTTGTCTTTTCTCAATGGGATAAAGTATGTGTCAAGTTATTCTCGGAAATTTGAAAAATCAGTCTCAAATCTAGGGCGTGCGTGAATTTCAGTTTGCAAAATTGCAAAAACACATAAATATCAATGTCATTCAAATTGAATGATTCAGTAA
>NZ_JADXDQ010000009.1:30097-48417 GCF_015831295.1 Streptococcus sp. NLN64 | reverse complement strand
ATAAAGGGGAAATCCTTTTTTGTCTAGTCGAATGTTTCACCCAATGGGTGAAAAGCAGAACCTTCCAGAAACCCTGTGATCAATACGGTTTCTGGAAGGTTTTTAAGTTAGGTATGAATAATTTGGGTTTAATGCCTTGGATCCAATCAAGGAAGATAATCACTATGAGACAACTCCTCTGACTCTCATCGCCCAAGGCAATCAAGTGATCATGATTGTCAATGAGCAGAATCATTATTTGATTGATCGGATTCAGCGTCACCTTCCCTATACAACGATTAGCAGTAGTTATCAGTTTTTATTTTTCATTCTGACCTTAGTCACTCAAGAGTACTTCCCAATTTTAGATGAAATTGACCGAGAGAAGGATCGAGTGAATGGTCTGTTACGAAAACAAACCACCAAACGACTCTTGCTGGAACTTTCAGATTTGGAGACGGGTTTAGTCTATCTCCTGACTGCCAGCAATCAAAATGTCTTAGTGTTGGAACAGTTACGGAAACACCCGCGCACCAGCCGTTTGACTAACGAGGAGTTGGAGGAGCTAGAGGATGCCCTCATTGAAGCGCAACAGCTTCTTGCCATGACCCAGTTGGAATCTCAGGTTTTACAGCAATTATCGGGTGCTTATGATACCATCCTGAACAATACGCTGAATGAGAATTTGACGAGCCTCAATATTATTTCGATTCTTCTAGCGGTCCTCTCCCTTATTACGGGCTTTTTTGGGATGAATGTCCCGCTTCCTCTGTCTGAAGAGCCTCTGGCTTGGATTTGGATTAGTCTAGCCTTCATTGGTCTTTGGCTGATTTTAGCTCGAATTTTACGGTCCATCATGAATCGAAGATAGGGGAGACATTTCAGATTTATTGTGAATGAAAATAGGAAGGTTGGAATACGTGTCCAGCCTTTTTGCAATGGAAGATTTTTCGAAATCAGGAGCAGCTATTGGTTTTGTGATAGAATAGAGGAAGAAATACGGATGAAAGAGGGCACTTAAAATGGCCTATATTGAAGCAAAGGATTGTTGGAAAATCTATGGTCAGGGAGACTTGGAAGTTGTGGCCAATCGGGCTCTATCCTTTGAAATGGAGGAAGGCGAGCTTGTCGTTATCTTAGGGGCGTCAGGAGCTGGTAAATCAACGCTACTCAACATTCTTGGAGGGATGGACCAGGCTAGTCGTGGTCAGTTGTTGATTGATGGTCAGGACATTGTTCAGTATTCCGAGCGGGAACGGATTCATTATCGCCGGGAAGCGATTGGTTTTGTTTTTCAGTTTTATAATTTAGTGGGAAATTTGACCGCCTTGGAAAATGTGGAGCTGGCGACGGAATTGGTCTCCAATCCCTTGGATGCTCAAAGAACGTTAATGAGTGTGGGACTAGAAGGGCGGCAACATCATTTTCCAGCCCAGTTATCTGGTGGGGAACAGCAGCGAGTGGCGATCGCACGTGCCCTGGCCAAAAACCCTAAACTTCTCCTCTGTGATGAACCTACAGGGGCTTTGGACTACAAGACTGGAAAGCAAATTTTAACCCTCTTGAGTGATTTGGCTCGCAAAGAAGGTCGGACGGTTATCATTGTGACCCACAATGCGGCTTTGGCCAGCATTGCGGATCGGGTGATCCACATGCAGGATGCTCAGATTAAAAGTATTCAGATTCAGGAAAGTCCACTGCCTGTAAGAGAATTGGAGTATTAGTATGCTGAAAAAGACTTATTGGCTCAGTTTACTCCGAACGCTTCAGTCGAGTTGGAGCCGCTTTTTAGCCTTGGCCAGTCTACTGACCTTGTCAGCCTTTGTTTTGGTCGGCCTGCAGTTGGCCGGTCCTAGCCTCGACAGTTGGTTGACAGCCTTTAAAGCAGAACAGGCCGTTCCTCACGTTACAGTCTTAGCCAAGCTTGGTTTTAGCCAAGAAGAGAAAAAGGAGCTGGAGCAAGAGCTCAAAGAACAGAATGTGATAATTAATTTCGGTTATATGCAAGATGTTCTCTTGCAAGATGGTCGGGTACTTCGGCTTTTCTCCCTGCCGGATGAGCTAGCTCAGTTATGGAATCTAGAAGGCCAGCTTCCGAGTTTAGATTCTGAAATAGTCTTGGGGAAAGTGGCTAAGTCTGATTTTAAACAGGGTCAAGATGTCGAACTGGACTGGCTTGGAGGTGTCAAAAGGCTGACCATAACAGGTTTCGCCCAGTCTAGTCAGCTCATTTCCCAAGAGGATTTCGGACCTAGTCTTTTAGGTCAGGGGCAAGTTGATGTATATGGTTTTGTTCCCTCTACTTTTTTTAAAAATCAAAAAGCTAACCTAGCACAGATAGGTGGCGGTGAGGCGACTCAAAATCAGCTAGAGATGTGGTTGGCTGACCAGGAGAGCAGGAGTTGGGAGGCGGCACAGGCGGATCTGCGTCAACAGAAGAAGGACTTGCAGCAGGCGCAGCAAAACTTCATACAAGCTCAGGAATATCTATCTAAGATGGAGTTGGAACGCAACCAGCGAAGTTTGCAGGAGGGCCAGCAGCAACTTACGGTTTATGAAGAAGCTGTTCAACGACTGGAAGGGCAGGAGCTCTTTGAAGTCTTAGACATGGGAGAGTTCCCAGGATCCTCAAGCTATACCTACTTAGATACCAGTATTGCAAGCTTGAAAAAAGTTGCTAACTGGATACCACCGATTTTCTATGGTGTGACCATTTTGGTGGCTTTGACCAGTATGGTGCGGCTTGTTCAAGATGAACGGCAGAATATGGGCTTGTTGTCAGCTTTAGGCTATGGTCCTCTGGCTTTGATGTTTAAGTTTGTCAGTTATGGCCTCCTTTTGGCAGCTTTGGGAGCAGGGGTCGGTGGTCTATTGGGTGTGGGGATTCTAGCCCCTATGATTCAGGCCATTCTCCTACAAGGCACCGTTTTTACAGGAATTGAGCAAAGCCTCAGTTGGTCCCCCTTCCTTTGGTCATTGGGGCTGGGCGGTTTGTCGATACTCTTGCCCTTGTTATGGCTCTTAGTGCCAGACTTAAGGCAGTCCACCAGCCAACTCATGCGACCCAAGCCTCCTAGCAAGGGGAAACGAATTTTCTTGGAAAGGCTACCTGACATGTGGTCTCGGTTGAATTTCAGCCAGAAACTCTTAGCCCGCAACCTGTTTCGGTATAAGCAACGCATGCTGATGACCGTCTTAGGAGTCTTGGGCTCCATCGCTTTGCTGGTTGCGGCCCTTGGTCTGCAGGTGTCGATCGCCGGTGTGGCGGACAAGCAGTTTCACCATGTTTGGAACTACGATGCCTTGCTGATCCATCGTGAAGGCCAACCTTTCCACTATGATCAAGGTCGCTCGCTTAGTCTCTATTATCAAGAAGAGGAGCTGGACTTGCCTCGAGAGACAGGGCGACTGCAGGTTCTGACCCAATTACCGAACCAGACCTGGAGCGACATGATCCGACTTGAAGATTGGCAGACTGGTCAGGATTTAGATTTGGAGAAAGCCGGTGTGGTTCTCAGCCAACCCTTGGCCGAGGAACTGGGGGTTAGCGTAGGAGATCCCGTGTCCCTTGTTGGTAAAACTTGGACAGTGGGCGGAATTGTGCGACAGTATGTGGGCTATACCCTCTATTTGTCGCCGGCTCACATGTCTGGGGATGTGGAAGCCAATGCCCAGTTGTGGCAGTTGTCTGAAGAGGAGGAAGCGGCTTTTAGGGAGTCCGCCTTGAAATCGACTGGGACCTTGAGTCTGGAGGATACGGCTTTGATGGAGTCTTTCTTCCGTGATACCTCCCAGTCTTTGAATCAGACCATGTATCTGGTATCCTTCCTTTCGCTGGGTTTGGTTGTGATTATTTTAATTACATTGACCTTGCTCAACCTACATGAGCGAACAAGGGAGTTAGCGACCATGAAGGTCTTGGGCTTTTATCCCCGGGAGATGCAGCGCTTGTTGTATAAGGAACTCTTGTATTTGACAAGTCTGGGTGCTCTTTTGGGCTTGGTTGCTGGCTATTACCTACATGGGTTTCTCTTAGGTCAGATTGCGCCAGCAGGTGTGATCTTTAGCCGAGACATGGGGTACACACCCTATCTTTTGCCCCTGGTGCTATTAATGTTGGTCTTGATGGGCCTCTATTTCTTTATACAAGAAAAAATCAATCGCATTCCGATGTTGGATGCCTTAAAATCTTTGGAGTAAGGATGAAACGAGAATTAGTCTTAAATCTTGCAGTGAGTTTGGATGGTTATGTGGCGCGTGAAGATGGCTCTTATGATTGGATCCAAGCGCCGGACGATTCCATGGCCAATACTGCTTTACAATTTGATAATGCGGCTTTTTTTGAAAGCTGTGATACGGTCGTCCTAGGCCACAGGTCTTTTCTAGAATTAGGGTTGGATGAGATTCCAGGTGCAAAGGAGAAGCAATTCCTGGTAGCTCGGCGGGGGCCTGAGGAAAAAAGGGACAATGTTCACTTTACGCCCGACGTAGTAAGTTCTGTGAAAGAGTTACTAGCTGAAGAAGGTGGGCCGATTTGGCTTTTTGGTGGTGCTCAGATTGCCGATAGTTTGATTGCGGAAGACTTGGTGAGCGAGTACATTTTAGGGGTGGTACCGGTTATTCTAGGAAAAGGACGTCGTCTGTTTGATCAGACCCTGCCAGAAATTTCTTTGAAATTGGTTGAATCCGCCGTGACTGATGGCATCGCTCTGTTGCGATACCGAAAGGCTGACACTTGATGAAAGGGGGAGGAGAGGTGCAAGAATTAAACCTATTATTTGTCATTGATGATGGCTATGTAGATCAGCTCAAGGTAACACTTTATTCCATCCAACAGGAACTGGGGGAGAAGAAGGTTGCGATTTACTTGATGCAGAAAGAGAGTTTGGCTAGGGAAGAGGAATTAGCGACTTACTGCCAAGGATTAGGGTATTCTTACCATCCGGTTGTAGTGGGCAATCAGATTTTCAAAGATGCTCCGACGACCGATCGGTATCCTGATACGATCTACTATCGACTTTTAGCTCAAGAGTTTTTGCCTCAAGATTTGGAGCGAATTCTCTACTTGGATGCAGATATTCTCTGTCTCAATGACTTCACTTCTCTATACCAGATGGAGATGGGAACAGCGCTTTATGCTGCAGCTAGTCACAATGCAGACGGAGACATTTTAGATTTTGTCAACAAATTACGCCTGCAAAATTTCGAGATGGAATCCTCCTATTTCAATACGGGGGTTCTTTTGATGAATCTGACGGCCATTCGAGAAGCGGTTGAGCGTCAGGCGATTCTAGATTATATCGCTAAAAATAAAAACTTTCTGATTCTACCGGACCAGGACGTCCTCAATGGTCTGTATGCGGATCGGGTGCTAGCGTTGCCAGATGAAATCTACAATTACGACGCTCGCTACAGTATGCTCTACCAAGCCCGAAGTAATAACCAGTGGGATTTGGACTGGGTTATTGCAAACACCGTTTTTCTTCACTTTGCTGGACGAGATAAACCTTGGAAAGCTGGATACCGCTCCCGCTATGCCGGTCTTTATAAATATATGGCCAAGAAGGCCAGGGAACGGGTTGATAGGGAGTGATACTCATTATGTTCATCAAAGAGGTCTGACAAAGTCAGATTTTGAAATGTAAAGAGGATGAAGTCACAAAGACCTCCTGATCTTGATGTTCAGGAGGTCTTTCTTTTGTCTTATTTCATAGTTGGGAATAGGAGGACGTCGCGGATACTTGTTACGTTTGTAAGAAGCATGACGAGGCGGTCAATTCCGATTCCGAGTCCACCGGTTGGTGGCATTCCGTATTCGAGGGCTTCCACGAAGTCGTAGTCGATTCCGGTTGCCTCATCATCTCCCAATTCTTTGGCTTTAGCTTGAGCTTCAAAGCGGGATAGTTGGTCAATTGGGTCGTTCAACTCTGTGAAGGCATTGGCAAATTCTTTACCAACGATAAAGAGTTCAAAGCGGTCGGTGAAGCGAGGGTCCTCCGCATTTTTCTTGGCTAATGGAGAAACCTCAACTGGGTGACCATAGATGAAAGTTGGCTGCACCAAGGTGTCTTCTACGAATTCTTCAAAGAAGGCGTTGATGATATGACCAACAGATGTGAAGTGTTTTTCCACAGGAACCTTGTGCTCTTTTGCTAGTTCTTGGGCTTGTTCCAGTGTCATTGCTTGCCAGAAATCCACTCCAGTAATCTCTTTGATGGCGTCAATCATGTGCACACGCGCAAAGTCATGACCGATATTGATTTCTTGGTCTTGGTAGGTAATAACCGCTTGGTCTGTCACGGCTTTAGCGGCAGCTTGAATAATTCCTTGAACCAAGTCCATGATGTCTTGGAAATCTGCATAGGCTTGGTAGGCTTCAATTGTCGTGAACTCAGGGTTGTGGGTAGCATCCATTCCTTCATTACGGAAGATCCGTCCCATCTCGTAGACCCGTTCCATACCACCAACGATTAAGCGTTTCAGATGGAGTTCCGTCGCAATGCGGAGGACCATATCCATGTTTTGTGCATTGTGATGGGTTTCGAAAGGTCGAGCAGCAGCCCCACCCGCTTCGTTATGAAGGACTGGAGTTTCTACTTCAAGGAAACCTTGGTTATCTAGATAACGTCGGATCTCAGAAACAATTTTGGAGCGAGCAATGAAGCGCTCAAAGCTTTCACGATTGGATATGAGATCCAAATAGCGCTTGCGGTAGATGGTTTCAACATCTGATAGACCATGGAATTTTTCTGGAAGTGGTCGAAGGGCTTTGGATAAGTGGGTTAGGCGGCTAGCCTTGATGGACAATTCTCCCATATCAGTCCGCATGACTTGACCCTCAACTCCGATAAAGTCACCTAAATCCGCTTTTTTAAAGATTTCATAGTTTTCTTCGCCAACTTCATCTTTACGGACATAAATTTGAATTTGGCCATCACGGTCTTGGACGTGGGCAAAGCCGACCTTCCCTTTGCCACGCTTGGTCATTAAGCGACCGGCGATTGTAGCGGACTCATTCAAGTCATTAAGGGTTTCCTTATCCAAATCCGCATATTTTTCTTTCAATTCCGCAGAATTAGCGCTTCGTTCGAAGCGGTGGCCGAAGGGATCAATGCCAGCTTCCGCCAAGGCCTGCATTTTTTCCCGACGAATGATTTGCTGGTCATTGAGTTCCTCTGTTAGATGGTGTGACATATTTTCCTCCTCTGTCATCCGTTTACTTATGTTTTATTTTATCACAATTGAAGGGGTTATGAGTGGATAGGTTTGACTTTAACAGACTCTAAAAAGCTGGTGTCGTTCCAACTAAGGACTTGGAAATCTCTGAAATCATCAGTTTCTAAGATGGTCAAACTTCCATTCGACAAACCACCCCAATCCCGCAACAAGGCAGGTTTAACCCCTAAAAGGGTTCGAAGTGAGGCCACCAAATTGGCTCCATGGCCAACGAACAACACCTGGTCGTAAGGTTCATCCTTAAGAGAGTGAACCAGCTGGGTCACCCGACGGGTAGTCCGGTAAACGGACTCAGCCCCAAACATATCATAATTAAACTTGGCAAGGTTGTGACGGAAAGCTTGAATTTGTTGGGGATAGATGGCTTCCATGGTGGTAATCTTCTGCCCTTCTAACCGGCCAAGCTGCCATTCTCGTAAGGCAGCTTGGGGTTCGATATCCACTGGGGTTCGATTCTGAGACTGAATGATTTGAGCGGTATGGAGGGCGCGTGGTAGATCACTGGAGAAGATGCGGTCGAAACTCACGTCTTGAAGGTGTTTTCCAAGCCTCTCAATATCCAAGATGGCTTGGTTTAGGAGTGGAGAATCTCCGCTGGCCCCTTGAAAACGGCCTTCTTCATTCCATTCCGTTCGACCATGGCGAACAAAGTATAACTTCATTTCTATTCTTCTCCTTTTTTACGAAAATTTGCAAAGCTGGCTCCGACGAAGTCGGCTAAGTCTTGAGCAGACAATTGGACACTTCGTCCAATTTCACCGGCTGAGACTAGGATACTGGTGAAGTCTAGTGCCCGATCATCAATGTAGATAGGGAAATGATGACGCTGACGGATTCCAACGGGGTTGTTGGCCCCGTGAATATAGCCAGTGGTTTTCTCCAAATCTTTTTGAGGAATCATTTGGACCTTTTTATTTCCGGATATGGTGGCGAGTTTTTTCTCAGAAAGGTGATCTTCGATAGAAAGCACTCCAATGATCGGTCCAGTCTTGTCTCCCTTAAGGGCCAAGGTTTTAAAAATGCGAGCCCGGTCAAGTTCGTCAGGGGTTTGTCCTTCTAAACCGTTGAAGTGATGGGCTTGATGGGTGATGCCTGCCTTGGTGAGAATTTGTTCCACCAAGGTTTTCTTTAATGTTTTCTTAGCCATAAAACTCCTTTATCAGTTTTAACCAAAAGAGAGGCTGGGACGATAAAAGTCCCAGCCACAATTTCTATTCGGTCTGGGATTCAGTTTGATATTGGTAATCAGCAGCGTCCCTTTGGAATAATTTTTTATAGGTTTTGGCGGTATTTTTTAAAGGGGAAATTTGATTAAGGTCAACCTCCTTATCAAATCCGGGTAGCCAACCTCGGGAAGTGTATTGGTGAAGGTCATAATCAATATCCGTAGAAGGGGCAGCATTGTAATAACCAGAATCGACTCCATAAGTTGGGAACCAAACGGCATCAAACTTATCAGTGGAGATGCTGTGCTCTTCCATAAAGTAGGTTCCAATGTAGATTCCAATATTCTTAGCGCCTAAATCCTGCAGTTTAGCACGAAAGGCCTCGACGCCCTTGTCCATATTGGACATGGTTTTTTCTTCCACATCGAGCCAGTAGTAGCTTGGTTTGTATTTGGCAGAGGCTTCGTAGAATTCGGTAGCCTCCTTCTCCATCTCCTTAACGGATCCAGCTGCTACATAAGCGTAGACAGCAACAGGAATATCCCGTTTTTGGAATTCTTCAATGTGTTTCTGGTAGGATTTGTCAATGCCATTCAGGTAGGTAGCCGCATTTTCCTTTTTGGCTTGAGCGCCACTGTGGACACGAATGATGGCACCTGAAATGGACTCGGCCATAACGTCATAGTCTATTTCTTCTGGTAGTTGCCAACCAGAGAGGTCGACGATGGGACGGAGGTTGACTTCCTCGTTGGTCGTTTCTTTCTTTTTGGTCGTATCTTGCTTACTCTTTCGCGACTCCTCGGCAGCCTTTGCTGCTCGTGCGGCTTCTTGTTCGGCTCGTAACCCTTGTACTTGGATATGGCCGACAATTAAACTGAGAAAGAAGAAACCAAAAAAGATTGCGATAAAAATCGGTTTTATCCTTTGTCTCATAAGGTTCATTCTATCTTAAAATGGTGGAAAAAACAAGAAATCTCGCCTGATTTGGCGGAAAAAAGCCCATTTTTGGGAAACTGAGGTCACTCAGGTGAATAGGGAATGGGGTTTCCCTTTTTTTTCGATTGGGAAAATGGTATAATCAAGGCTGAATTTTTAGAAAAAACGGGTATGCAATGAAGATTGAAAAACGCTACTTGTTAAACTATTCAATCCTGATTCCTTACCTCATCTTGTCTATTTTGGGCTTGATTGTGGTGTATTCAACGACCAGTGCCAATTCCATCCAAAGTGGTGGAAATCCCTTTAGTTCGGTACTGACACAGGGGGTCTTCTGGATTGCGAGTTTAATCGGGGTCGCTTTAATATATAAGTTTAAATTAGACTTTTTGAAAAACCAACGGTTGGTGACCATCGTCATGTGGTTGGTTATTCTCTTGTTGATCATCTCCAGAATTTTTGGGGCCCAGATTAATGGTGCCCGCGGTTGGATCCTTTTGGGGCCCTTAAGTTTACAGCCAGCTGAGTACCTCAAAATTGTGATGATTTGGTACCTAGCTTCTGTGTTTAGTCGGCAACAAGAACTGATAGCTAAAAGTGACTATTATGCCTTGACTCAAAATCAGTTTTTTCCACGCTCATTTTCTGATTGGCGGATTGCGGTTCTTGTGTCCTTAGCTGTCATCGCCTCCCTTCCGGATTTGGGGAACGCCACTATCCTGTCCCTTTTGGTTGTGATTATGATTTCCCTAAGTGGAATTTCCTATCGTTGGTTTGCGACCTTTATGGGAGGGATTGCCGTTTTATCCGCAGCCGTCTTGGGAGCCATTCGTTTGATTGGGGTGGATGTCGTGGCCAACGTGCCACTTTTTGGATATATTGCTAAGCGTTTTAGTGCCTTTTATAATCCTTTCGAGGACTTATCTGATTCCGGTCACCAGTTGGCTAATTCCTATTATGCCATGAGTAATGGTGGCTGGTTTGGTATGGGCCTGGGGAACTCAATCGAGAAAAATGGCTACTTACCGGAGGCCCATACGGACTTTGTGTTTGCTATTGTCATTGAGGAGTTAGGATTTGTAGGAGCCAGTCTGATTTTAGGTCTCCTCTTCTTCCTTATTTTACGGGTGCTACTGGTTGGGATTCGAGCCCGAGATCCGTTTAATGCCCTTTTAGCCACAGGAGTTGGTGGGCTTTTGCTAACGCAGACCTTTGTTAATATTGGTGGAATCTCAGGCTTGATTCCCTCAACCGGGGTGACATTTCCCTTCCTTTCGCAAGGGGGGAATAGCCTCCTTGTCTTGTCCATTGCCATTGCTTTTGTTTTAAATGTTGACGCTGCGGAAAAGAAAAGGGACTTGGAAATCCAAGTAGGTGATTCGCCTGGCGAAAGAGCTTGAATGTGAGGCAGGGACGGGGCCAACCGTCTACGCCTCTTTTTGTGTAGAGGAGTAAACATGGAAAAATTAGAATACCAGGTATCAGCGGATGCCATCGCTCAGGACGCTTATGAATTGAAAAGTATGGTTAACCAAATTGTTGAAGCGGCTTATGGGTCAGAGATGCTGGTTGAGATGGACCAGATTAAAGATTGGGTCGTCCAAGGTCAGGATGAAAAGATTGCGAGTTATCTTCGAAATTTAGAGACAGACCGAATTTCTCTCTTGGTTCGTTATTTTGCAGTCGTGCCCTTGCTTATTAATATTGCGGAAGATGTGGACTTGGAAGTGACCATCCAACGCCGGAATAATCTGGCTGAGGACTACTTGGGAAAACTCAGTCAGGCTGTGGCACGGACTGCTCAGATGGACAATGCGCAGGAACTTTTGGAGCAATTACAAGTGGTACCTGTTTTGACGGCTCATCCGACTCAGGTTCAACGCAAATCCCTATTGGATTTAACTTCTCAGATTCATGACTTGCTCAAACGCAAGCGAATGGCCTTGCCCGGTGATCTCAATCAGAATGAGTGGGAGGAGGAACTCTACCGTTATTTGGAGACTATCCTACAAACCGACCTTATCCGGGAACAAAAGCTGACGGTTAAAAACGAGATTGTTAACGCGATGGCCTATTATCGCAGCTCGCTACTGGAGGCTGTCCCACGCTTGACTCAAACTTACCGGGACTTGGCCAAAGAAGAAGGTCTGTCCGTTCCTCACAGTCGCCCGATAGCTATGGGGATGTGGATTGGTGGAGACCGAGATGGGAATCCCTTTGTGACAGCGGAAACTCTACGAGTATCCGCTCGTGTTCAGCAGGAAGTTCTTTTTGATTATTATCTTCAGTCTTTGAATAAGCTCTACCGGGATTACTCTGTTTCCCTTAATTTGACGGATGTGAGTTCCCAGGTAGCTCGTTTGGCTGACCTTTCACAAGATAATTCTGTTTTTAGAGAAAAAGAACCTTATCGTCGCGCCCTTTCTTGGATTCGGGATCGCCTTCTGAAAACTCAAAAGGAAATGCAGGTTTTCTTGGGACAGCCAGAGGAGTTGGCCTTGGCTGGGAAAGAATTGATCAAAATGCAGCAGGAGCGCAATTGGGATAAAATTCCCGCCTATGCGACTGCTGAAGAATTCAAGGCAGAGTTGGAACAGGTACAGTCTTCCTTTATGGCTTTTGGGCAGCGTCACTTAGCGTCAGGGAAACTGAGTCAGTTAATTACGGCAGTAGAAGTTTTTGGTTTCTACTTAGCTAGCATTGATATGCGTCAGGATTCGAGTGTGCACGAGGCCTGTGTAGCTGAGCTACTAACGACAGCAGGGATTGAGGAGCATTATTCAGAGCTTGAAGAGGAAGATAAGGTGGCTCTTTTGCTCAGATTATTGGAGGAAGACCCACGACCACTTTCGGCTCCCACTCTTGCCAAAAGTGAGCTATTAGCTAAGGAGTTGGCTATTTTCGAAATGGCAGCCAAACTGAAAGATGTATTGGGCGAAGACGTCATTCGGCAATCAATCATTTCTCATGCAACCAGTGTTTCTGATCTGTTGGAATTGGCAACGCTTTTGAAAGAAGTTGGGCTGGTCAACCGTGATGCGACCCGTCTTCAATTGGTGCCTCTCTTTGAAACAATTGAGGATTTAGAGGCTTCTCGACAGACCATGCGTTCCTATCTATCCTTGGATTTGGTTCAAAAATGGATTGCTTCACGCAATGGCTATCAAGAGATTATGTTGGGCTATTCGGATAGTAATAAGGATGGAGGCTATCTTTCCTCAGTTTGGTCTCTCTATCAAGCCCAAGAGGATCTGCAAAAGTTAGGTCAAGAATTTGGCGTTAAAGTGACCTTCTTCCATGGACGCGGGGGGACAGTTGGTCGTGGTGGCGGTCCGACTTATGAAGCCATTATTGCTCAACCCTTGGAAAGTATTCGAGATCGTTTGCGTTTGACCGAGCAAGGGGAAGTGATTGCTAATAAATATGGAAATAAGGAAGCTGCTTATTACAATTTAGAAATGCTTCTATCTGCTTCGTTAGACCGTATGTTGAATCTGGAAGCGGAATTGAGTCCGGAGCAGCGTGAGACCTATGGTCGGGTTATGAACCACCTTGTCGAAACGAGCTACCAGGCTTATAGAGACTTAGTTTTTGAAAATCCAGCTTTCTATGAGTTCTTCTTTGAAGCTAGTCCGATTACCGAAATTTCTAGTCTCAACATTGGTTCCCGGCCAGCGGCTCGGAAAACGATTACTGAAATTTCAGGATTACGGGCTATTCCTTGGGTTTTCTCTTGGTCTCAGAATCGCATCATGTTACCAGGTTGGTACGGGGTTGGTCAGGCCTTTCAGACTTTGATGGCGGAGGATCCTGAGTGGCTCTCGATTCTCCGTCACATGTATCAGAACTGGCCGTTTTTCCGAGGGTTACTCTCCAATGTGGATATGGTGTTGGCCAAATCCAATATGACCATTGCGGCCCACTATCGAGACTTGGTACAGGATTCTCAGGTAGCGGAAGTGTTTGACCTGATTTTTGCGGAATGGGAAAAAACCAAAGAAAGTCTCTTGCTAATAGAAGAGAGCGATCAACTTTTGGCGGATAATACCTATCTATCGAATAGTTTGTCCTACCGCATGCCTTACTTCGATGTCTTAAATTACATCCAGGTAGAGT
Source organism: Streptococcus sp. NLN64 (assembly GCF_015831295.1). NCBI lineage: Bacteria > Bacillati > Bacillota > Bacilli > Lactobacillales > Streptococcaceae > Streptococcus > Streptococcus sp. NLN64. The sequence goes on along the minus strand of NZ_JADXDQ010000009.1, from coordinate 34,984 downwards.
TAATCCGGCGTAAGCGTGAGGGGGTATTACCGGAAGAAGCCAATTCCTTAATTGCAACCACTATCAATGGGATTGCGACAGGGCTTCGGAACTCGGGCTAATCAATGGAAAAAATTAAAAAAAGAAGTAAAAGGCTTGATTTTTTCTAACAGTCTGATAGAATAGTAGGGAAAGTTAGACTGTATTGCCTACTGTCTATCTATAAAATATATTTTATTGGAGGCTTTTACCCAAATGGCAAAAGAAAAATACGATCGTAGTAAACCCCACGTTAACGTTGGTACAATTGGACACGTTGACCACGGTAAAACTACCCTAACTGCAGCGATTACAACTGTTTTGGCACGTCGTTTGCCTTCATCAGTTAACCAACCTAAAGATTACGCTTCTATCGACGCTGCTCCAGAAGAGCGCGAACGCGGAATCACCATCAACACTGCACACGTTGAGTACGAAACTGAAAAACGTCACTACGCTCACATCGACGCTCCAGGACACGCGGACTACGTTAAAAACATGATTACTGGTGCGGCTCAAATGGACGGAGCGATCCTTGTAGTTGCGTCTACAGATGGACCAATGCCACAAACTCGTGAGCACATCCTTCTTTCACGTCAGGTTGGTGTTAAAAACTTGATCGTCTTCATGAACAAAGTTGACCTTGTTGACGATGAAGAATTGCTTGAGTTGGTTGAAATGGAAATCCGTGACCTTCTTTCAGAATACGATTTCCCAGGTGATGACCTACCAGTTATCCAAGGTTCAGCTCTTAAAGCGCTTGAAGGTGATTCAGCATTTGAAGACATCATCATGGAATTGATGGATACTGTTGACTCATACATTCCAGAACCAGAACGCGATACTGACAAACCATTGCTTCTTCCAGTCGAGGACGTATTCTCAATCACTGGTCGTGGTACTGTTGCGTCAGGACGTATCGACCGTGGTGTGGTTCGTGTCAATGACGAAATCGAAATCGTTGGTATCAAAGAAGAAACTACTAAAGCAGTTGTTACTGGAGTTGAAATGTTCCGTAAACAATTGGACGAAGGTCTTGCAGGAGACAACGTTGGGGTTCTTCTTCGTGGTGTTCAACGTGATGAGATTGAACGTGGACAAGTTATCGCTAAACCAGGTTCTATCAACCCACACACTAAATTTAAAGGTGAAGTTTACATCCTTACTAAAGAAGAAGGTGGACGTCACACTCCATTCTTCAACAACTACCGTCCTCAATTCTACTTCCGTACAACTGACGTAACTGGTTCTATCGAGTTGCCAGCAGGTACTGAAATGGTTATGCCTGGTGATAACGTGACAATCGACGTTGAGTTGATCCACCCAATCGCCGTAGAACAAGGAACAACATTCTCTATCCGTGAGGGTGGACGTACTGTTGGTTCAGGTATGGTTACTGAAATCGAAGCTTAATTCGGTTCATTTCCTAGATTAACAATTTAAGTCAGAACAGCACTAGCTTGGTCTTTGGCCAGGCTAGTGTTTTTTGGATTTCCCTTTTTTTCTGCTCGTCTTTGTGATAAAATAAGGACTGTAATAAAAATAGAAGAGGTATGTGAAATGTCACGTAAACCAATTATCGCAGGTAACTGGAAAATGAACAAAAACCCTCAAGAAGCACAAGCTTTCGTTGAGGGACTAGCAGGCAAATTGCCATCAGCTGATCTTGTTGAAGCAGCGATTGCTGCACCAGCAGTTGATTTGAACGCACTTCTATGGTTTTCTAAAGATTCAGACCTTAAAGTGGCAGCGCAAAACTGTTACTTTGAAGATGCGGGTGCCTTCACAGGTGAAACTAGCCCTAAAGTTTTGAACGAAATGGGTGTTGACTACGTTGTGATCGGTCACTCAGAGCGTCGTGACTACTTCCACGAAACAGATGAAGATATCAACAAAAAAGCACATGCTATCTTCCGTAATGGTATGACACCAATAATCTGTTGTGGTGAGTCACTTGAAACTTATGAAGCTGGACAAGCAGTTGAGTTTGTTGGAGTACAAGTCTCAGCAGCTCTTAAAGGGCTTTCAGCTGAGCAAGTATCCTCACTTGTGATTGCTTATGAGCCAATCTGGGCTATCGGTACTGGTAAATCTGCAACTCAGGACGACGCACAAAAAATGTGTAAAGCTGTTCGTGATGTTGTTGCTGCAGACTTTGGTCAAGAAGTGGCAGACAAAGTTCGTGTGCAATACGGTGGTTCTGTAAATCCATCAAATGTGAAAGATTACATGGCTTGCCCAGATGTAGATGGAGCTCTTGTTGGGGGTGCTTCCCTTGAAGTGGATAGCTTCCTAGCTCTTTTAGATTTTGTAAACTAATGGTTTAGAAGAGTGGGACAGAATAATTTTCGTAAAAAATTGTTCGTTACAAGTCTTTGTTTCAAGTTGTAAGCTGAAACGGTTTCTCCCCAAACCGACCTCGCTCTTTTATTGTTAGGCTCGGGTTCAAACAGTCTCTTCCCAGACTGTTTGAATCCCACCTCCGCACAGTTGATTCGGTTATTTTCGGAGGTCAAAGAGTTAGAAATTGACTCTTTGAGTATCTGGATAAGAGAACATGAACTGTTCTCTCAATAAAAGCGAACAATTGTTATTTGCTTCGCTCTCCTATCTGCTACCTCAAACAGCCTTTTAGCTGTTTGACCAATCAACCACTGCGTAAAAGTTATTCCGATAACTAAAATAGAAAGGTTGAGACTTTTGTCCCAGCCTTTTTTTTGATGCTTTTATTGAAAAAAACAAAAACTTAGTATAAAATAAATGGGTAACTTTAAGAAAAAATAAAGGAAATAGTCATTATGAATCAGAGATCCCAGCAACGTTTTTCCATCCGGAAATATTCATTCGGTGCGGCTTCTGTTTTAATTGCTAGCCTTGTCTTCATGGGAGGACAAGTGCAGGCGGATAGTTATTCAGAAACCACTGTCAAGGGTGAATCATCCAGCCAAACAGTGACGTCTGAGCCTCAAGCGAATGGAACACTAGAAACAAATCCAAGTTCAGAACTTGTAACGCCTCAGACAAGCTTAAGGGCATCCTTGGCTCCTTCTACTGAAGTGGCGACCAGCCCTAGTTCATCTTCTAAAGCAGTCTCTTCAAGTGAAGCGAGTGCATCTACAGAGGAAACATCAACCTTGCCTTCTGAGAATTCTGCATCTATTAAAACTGAATCAGTTCAGCCTGCTTCAGCAACTCCCTTCCGGCGTGCTGCAACATCTGGTTCGGCAGAAACCAGTAATCAGCTACCAAACTCAGGAACCTATGTTTTTGAAGAAGTCGCAGAAGTTCACTCTGAACCCCGATTGGCCTCTAGCGTTGTTGCGACTTATAGTAAGGGGCAATCGGTCGTTTATGATCAGGTCTTGAATCGGGAACAGCGCCAATGGTTGTCCTATATCGGAGCTTCAGGTGCTCGACGTTATGTGGCTCTTCCGGCTCAAAATAATGCTGGTCAAACTACGGATTCAGCTGTTGCCAATACCTTGAAAGCCTTGGCACCTCAAGGAACCTATACTTTTAGCCAAACTGCGGGTGTTAAAAACGAAGCTCGAATCACGAGTCCAGATCTAGCAACCTATCGTCCAGGTCAGTCTGTTCGTTATGACCGCGTTTTAAATGCGGACAATTATACTTGGATTTCTTACATTTCTTATTCAGGTACCCGTCGTTACGTAGCAATCGGTGCTCAGTCGATTCAACCAAGTCGCCCAGTGACACCAGAAGTGAAGGTAGAGAAAACAGGTCGCATCTCAACCTCTAGTGTCTCTGCATCCGGTTTTGAGGTTGTTGTTAGTAATGTAAACCATCCACAAGGAGTGAAGGAAGTTCTAGTTCCAACTTGGTCTGAGAAAAATGGTCAAGATGATCTTATCTGGCATAAGGCTGTAAAACAAGCGGATGGTAGTTATAAAGTCCGAATTGAAACCAAGGATCATAAGAATGACGCGGGTAGCTATGTCTCCCATGTTTACTATGTGACAAACCAAAATAACCGGGAATATGTAACTGGAACCAAGGTAACTGTCCCACAAGCTCCAGTGGTTCAAAAAACAGGTCAGGTGACAGGAAGTAACATCAGTTCAACAGGCTTTGATGTTGTGGTCTCACAAGTCAACCACCCACAAGGAGTGAAGGAAGTTTTGGTTCCAACTTGGTCTGAGAAAAATGGTCAAGATGATCTAATCTGGCATAAGGCTGTAAAACAAGCGGACGGTAGTTATAAAGTCCGGATTGAAACCAAGGATCATAAGAATGACGCGGGTAGCTATCTCACCCATGTTTACTATGTGACGAACCAAAATAACCGGGAATATGTAACTGGAACCAAGGTAACTGTCCCTCAAGCTCCAGTGGTTCAAAAAACAGGTCAGGTGACAGGAAGTAACATCAGTTCAACAGGCTTTGATGTTGTGGTCTCACAAGTCAACCACCCACAAGGAGTGAAGGAAGTTCTAGTTCCAACTTGGTCTGAGAAAAATGGTCAAGATGATCTAATCTGGCATAAGGCTGTAAAACAAGCGGACGGTAGTTATAAAGTCCGGATTGAAACCAAGGATCATAAGAATGACGCGGGTAGCTATCTCACCCATGTTTACTATGTGACGAACCAAAATAACCGGGAATATGTAACTGGAACCAAGGTAACTGTCCCTCAAGCTCCAGTGGTTCAAAAAACAGGTCAGGTGACAGGAAGTAACATCAGTTCAACAGGCTTTGATGTTGTGGTCTCACAAGTCAACCACCCACAAGGAGTGAAGGAAGTTCTAGTTCCAACTTGGTCTGAGAAAAATGGTCAAGATGATCTTATCTGGCATAAGGCTGTAAAACAAGCGGATGGTAGTTATAAAGTCCGGATTGAAACCAAGGATC
>NZ_JADXDQ010000009.1:0-30087 GCF_015831295.1 Streptococcus sp. NLN64 | reverse complement strand
AGTCAACCACCCACAAGGAGTGAAGGAAGTTCTAGTTCCAACTTGGTCTGAGAAAAATGGTCAAGATGATCTTATCTGGCATAAGGCTGTAAAACAAGCGGATGGTAGTTATAAAGTCCGGATTGAAACCAAGGATCATAAGAATGACGCGGGTAGCTATCTCACCCATGTTTACTATGTGACAAACCAAAATAACCGGGAATATGTAACTGGAACCAAGGTAACTGTCCCTCAAGCTCCAGTGGTTCAAAAAACAGGTCAAGTCTCAACAAGGAATATCAATGAAAGTGGATATGATGTGGTTATCAGTCAGGTGAATCATCCACAAGGAGTGAAGGAAGTTCTAGTTCCAACTTGGTCTGAGAAAAATGGTCAAGATGATCTTATCTGGCATAAGGCTGTAAAACAAGCGGATGGTAGTTATAAAGTCCGGATTGAAACCAAGGATCATAAGAATGACGCGGGTAGCTATCTCACCCATGTTTATTACGTAACCAATCAAAATAAGCGTGAATTTTTATCTGGAACAAGGGTAACCGTTCCTCAAAAAACGATCGTTGTTAGTCGGCCAATTCCACATAATCTCCCGGCTCAAGGTAGTTACATATTTACGAAACGTTCGGATGTAAAGAATGAACCTGTTGTAACAAGTCCGACCCTTGCGGTTTATGAAGTCGGGAACAAAGTAAATTATGATCGAATTGTAACAACCAACGGTTACCACTGGTTATCTTATATTTCCTATACTGGACAAAGACGTTATGTAGCTTATGGTCCATCGCATACTCTTGAAGAGAAAAAAGAGGAGACTCAAGGGAATCAATCAACTTCTGGTAAAGGTCTTCCTGAAAAATGGGTCGGGAACAAGAAATATTCTGGAACTGTTACCCATATTGATGAAAATCCAGTCTACTCTGATAAAAATCGTGTGAAGATTGATCGGATTGTGATTCATCACAACGCTGGAATGAGTGACGAAGGAGCCCGAGCAACTTGGTATATTCGCAACGGTAATGAAACTTCAGCCCACTATCAAGTGACTCCAGACAAGATTTGGGGAGTTGTGCCAGAAAACGAAGTGGCTTGGCATGCAGGGCATTATCCAACCAATCAACGTTCCATTGGTATTGAGCACCTCAACAATAGTTTAGGCCCACATTGGACCATCGCTGAGGCAACATATCGCAATTCAGCGAAGTTGATTGCGGATATTTCCCTCCGTTATGATATTCCATTGGACCGCAACCACGTGGTTGGTCATGACGAGGTGTCCGCAACCCTTTGTCCTGGTGGTATCGATATCGATAAGCTCCTTGCACTTGCAAAAATAGAGCGGGCAAAACTTGAAAAAACAACTTTGCCAAACACAAGTGCTGTTCCATCAGCTCCAAAACAAGCAGCCGCTCGCGTGGAAATACCTTATTATTCCCAGTTGGATAGTCGCTGGTCTCAAAAATGGTATGGTGGCTACAAATTTGGACCAACAGGTTGTGTTCCTACCAGCCTAGCTATGGTCTTCTCAGGACTTTCTGGCAAAACTGTTTTACCAACTGAGGTTGGAGACTATATCTATCACAATACCAATGCTTTTAACAAGTTTGGGCCTGGAACAGAGACCAATGGAATTGTGAAGGCTGTTAATAAGTGGGGTTACAAACACGAAGTTTTAAATAGCCGTAATGCTATTCAGGCTGCTCTTCAAGCTGGGAATCCAGTCCTACTGGCGGTCGGGGCGAGTGTCTTTGTGAACTACCCATCTACTCATGAGATTGTGCTGTCCGAATACAAGGACGGAAAAGTTAAGGTTTCAGATCCTTACACCAAATCTCTAAGTGGTTGGCATAGCCTAGATTACCTCTGGAATGTTCGCAGTCGTGTGGCTGAAGACAACCAGCTAGGTTCTCCAGCAATTGCTGTTAAACGTGCGTAAAGAAAAAGAATCGGTCACATCAAGGTGCCGATTCTTTTTTGTAGACAGAGGGTCTGGGGTATTTTCTTACGCTTATTTTCTACCTAAAATGTTCTTAATCCCTTGTAGGATTTTTGCTTTGAATGGGAATGGGTAATAGATGAAGGTTCCTGCTTTTTGGCTAATATAGCCATTGAAGTTTTGTTTGAAACGGAGGACTCCATCCTGTCCATCAAATTGGCCCATGATTCCCAGGAGGTTGTAGTGTGCAATTCCTCGTTTAATGGCTTCCTTCATCACGTATTCTTGTAGCAATGCTGGAGCGTAAAATTTATTAAATTCAGGATAGGAACCAGAGAAGAGGTAGACGGTTTCTTCGGGCATATAGAGGAAGAGGGAAGCAGCCAAGAGAATATCTTCAGAACCGTACTTCTCAATGAAATCTTGTGCTTCAGCTAGCCGTACATCAAAGGTTTCAAGCTGTGAGTTGAATTCACGTAATTGGTTATCTCGTTTTGTACTGGCTGGTCTTTCTTCCAATTTTGCAATTTTTTGAGCTAAAACCTGCTGCCCTTTTTGGATTTCCTGTGCATATTCTTGGAAATTAAGGAAGGCTGCCATAAACTCAGCTCGATCTCCAAAACTATCAAAGAAATATTCATAGTAGGAGAGCTCTTTGTCTGAAAAATCACGACGGCTAGAAGTCGCTTCGGTTACCTCTTTAAAGAGAGGGAGTTCATCTCTTGTAAGTGGGCGAAGTTTGATTCCAAAAGTGTTGGCTTTTTTCACAAGGGCCTTACCATTTTTGGTGAAGGAGCTCAGAAGTGATTGTTCATCCAAACCGCTCAAGTCTTTTAGGTAAACCCAATTAGGAGCAGAAGCAGTATAGCCAGTTTTAAAACCTTGAAATTGAAAACCTAGATTTTCTAGTAATTCCAATTCAGCTCTGTTTTCCGAACCGATTGCTTCTCCATCTGTGGTGTATTCTTGATAAGAAGTGTTTGGAAAAATGATGAGTTCCAAAACCCCTTTTTTCTTGGCGTAGGTTTGAAGTGCTTGATAGAATGATGTTAGACCTGAAGGTTCTACGACCAAGGGACCTAAGGTAATTTCCATATGAAGGCCGCCCGTCATAGGCATGGTTTGAACCATGGCAGCAACTTGGATTTGATTGTTTTCTTTATAGGCTAAGAATTCAATCGTGTAGCCTCGTTTTTCCAGGAGACTAGCCATTTGTGGACTTTGCATGTAAGAACGCTTTTCAATATGAAGCTGTTCAAATTCTTGGGGAGTTATCGTCTCTAACATGAAATTTTACTTCCTTAATTTTTTTCGAACTTTAAGTGCTAAGTTTGCAAGTGGATAAAGAGTGCTAGTAGGTAGATCAAATTCTCCAACAAATTCTTCGATGACAGGAGAAAGATTTTTCTTAAAGTTATAAAGGCCACCGTCAAGACTGTTTTCTACTCCCCCCATGTTATGCCACTTTTTTCCACGATTGAAACTGTGTAGGGCAGTCTCATACCAAGTTAATAATGGTGCTTGGTAGCGTGCAAAATCGTCGTTCATTCCGGCATAAATATTTTCCGCTGTTGGGCCATATTCAAGGGTGAGGGTTCCTGAAATTGCGACGAGATCTCCGTGGATTTCTTGCATTTGTGTTAGGAAATCAAGTTCAGATTGGAGTCGTTTTTGGTCATCTTGGTTTTGTAGCGATTTGTTGGACTGGTTATTATTGTCAAATTTTTTTGCTTCTTCTTGTTTTTTGTGTAGTTCTTTTTCTAAGAGTTTTTTACGTTCTACAAGATTCAATTGAGCTATCGTGATGAAGGCGTCATTACCATACGTTGTGAGAAGTTTCTGGTAGTAGTCTTTCCCTCGTAAAGAAATATTTTTCCGATCTTCTGTTCGCTTCATGAGGTCGGAGAAGGCGTCTAGTAATTCTTCACCTCCAAATACAATTTCCAATCCCTTGTTGCGAGCGGTACGGATGTTCTGTCGGGTACGTTTTGCTAAGTGTTCTTCGCCGAAGTAGCCTTTGTAGATATTTGCATGAAAGCGGGGTTGGATTGTATCGCTGATATCTTGGGTTGGGCCAGTCCATTTTGCACCAGCTGTCTCAAGATGCTCAATAGCTGTTTGAGTGAGTGGGTCAGCCTCCAAGCTCCCATCGGGAAGCGTCTTACTGAGGAAGAGGCTAGGGTCTATTTTGGCAAAAATAGCTTTGTGTTCTTTTGCTCGTTTTTTGAGGGTTTTCATGACGAAGGTCACCAAGTTTTGATTTTGATAATCCATTATTGGGCCGCGCGGGACATAAAGCATGGTGAGTCCAAGTGGAAGTGGACGAATTAAAACGAGTGCGGAAGCCACAAGGGTTTCATTTTGATCTAGGAAAATCAGCCGTTCACTTTTCCAGTTATCTTTAATAATGGCCCACGAACTACTTTGAAGAAGGTTGGCCTGGGGGTGCTGGCTGACAAACTGATCATATTCTTGGAGATCAGAGTTGACTTTATAGGTATACATTAGTCCAATACCCACTTTCTAATGGCGTAGGCTACGCCGGATTCTTGATTGGATTTGGTGATGTGTTTGGCGATTTTTTTGACGTTGGGATTGCCGTTTTCCATGACGACGGGGTGGCCGACGACTTCTAGCATGGCGAGGTCATTTTCCTCGTCCCCGATGGCCATGGTTTGGTCCATTGTTAACCCTAGCTCTTGAGCCAATTGTTGGATGGCCCGCCCTTTATTGGCGCTTTTTTTAAGAATTTCTAAATAAAAAGGAGTGGATTTGACGATGGTGAAGCGGTCGTAGAATTCCGCTGGCAACTTGGCAATGGCAGCATCGAGTATTTCCGGTTCATCAATATACATGGTTTTGATGATTTTCTTGCCCTCCATTTCTTCTGGTGTTCGGTAGAAGATGGGCATGTTGACCAACTGGGATTCATGGACGGTGTATTTGCCGATGTTGCGGTTGGCAGTGAAAATCCCTTGCTTGGTGATGGCGTGCATGTGAACGCCAAGAAGGCGGGAATAGTACTCGATGTCCAGATAGTCTTGATAGGTTAGGATGTCTTTGACCAGCTCTTGGCCAGTCGCTGCGTCTTGTACGAGCGCGCCATTGAAGGTGATGACATAGTGTCCAGTTTTGTTGAGCTCCAGTTCTTCAAGTAGGTGGTGAACCCCAGCAACAGGACGGCCAGTGGCAATGACCACTTGAACTCCGGCCTGACTCGCCTCAAGGACGGCTTCTTTGACTTCTTTTGTGATTTTTTTATCGGGTGTGATTAAGGTTCCGTCGATATCAACGGCCACTAATTTGATACTCATTCTTTAGGTTCTCCATAAATAAAGCTATCGTTTTGAATGTAGGATTGGAAGGTTTTTCCTTGAAAGGAAAAGAGATCATTCTCGCCCATCATTTCCTTAGGGAAATAAAAGCGATGGTCTCCGTAGCGGGTACCGGTCAAAGCCTGAACCAAAGGGGATAGGCTAGACAGTTCTCTCAAGCTACCGTCTTTTTGCAGGATTTCAATTTGAGTCTTAGACCGGCCTTCATCAGGACGGTAGATATCGTAAGGCAAATCGAAATTACGATGGATAGCGGTGTAATAAAGGGGATCAAATCCAACCTCTTGAACCAAGTCACGAAGTACTTGGAGATGCTCTTCATCCTCTTTTTCAAAAAGAATGGACTTGAAAACACGACGGTTAATGACACGCTGGGCCAAGTCTGAAAGAATCTTATCGGGACTAGTCATCCAGGATTGGAAATAGGTGGACAAAACTCCATCGTCTAGTGCCAAATAATCCTCCAAACTAACTTCTTCCTGAAAGAAAGGGAGGAGGCGAGGGGAAGAGTAGGCAAAGTAATCCCGATACTCCGGGAAAATCTTCCGAGCTCGCTCCAAGAGTTTGTGGAGCAGGACTTCCATAGCGCGTGTGGCAGGATGGAAGTAAATCTGCATATACATCTGGAAGCGGCTGACAATATAGTCCTCCACTGCATGAAGGCCATTCCGACGAAATGCGATACCATTGGACACCGGCTCCATGACGCGGAGAATCCGCGTTAAATCAAATTCTCCATAGTGAGTGCCAGTGAAATAGGAATCCCGTAAAAGATAATCCATCCGATCGACATCAATTTGACTGGAAATGAGCTGGACCACCTGCTTGTTTGGATAAGTATGATCAATAACACTGGCCACTTTCTCCGGAAAATCAGGGGCTACCTGAAGAAGTATCTGGTGAACCTGACTGTTTGGATCCAGGATAATGCGTTGCGTCATTAGCTCATGGTCGGTATGGAAGAGCCCTTCGAACGTATGAGAATAGGCACCATGTCCGACATCATGAAGCAAGGCAGCTGTCATGGTTAAGAGGTTTTCCCCTGGATTCCAGATATCCGGATACGATTCCGTAAAATTTTGCGTGACTTGACGTGCTAACTCATAAGCTCCAAGACAGTGTGAAAAACGGCTATGTTCTCCTCCGTGAAAGGTAAAACTGGACGTCCCCAGTTGTTTAATCCGACGTAGCCGTTGAAATTCCCTGCTGTTAATTAATTGGTAAATAATAGGGTCGTTCACATGAACATAGTTGTGAACAGGATCCCGAAAAACCTTTTCAATCATAGCAACATTTTACCATAAAATCAGCGATTCCACTATTTCCGCTTGATGTAAAGGTAAGCATCTTTTGAAAACTGTGTGAGGAGTTGATTGCGCTTAGGAATCTATCAACAGTCCAAAGTATCTCGATTTGGGAAACCATACTTATTTTGATAAAATGGGGATATGAAAAATCAAAAAGGGGATGATCGGTCAATGAAATGGGCAAAAGAGACCATTCTTTCGTGGTATGAAACAATGGTTAAGATTCGTCAATTTGAAAATATCCTCGATGATTACAACAATCAAGGGAAAATCTATGGGACTACCCATTTATACAATGGGGAAGAGGCTATTGCAACAGCCATCTTGACCTTGGCTGATCGAGGAGATTATGCCCTGTCGACACACCGTAATCATGGTCATGCCATTGCTAAGGGATTATCAACGAAGGCCATGTTTGCAGAGATTTTTGGTCGGGAATCAGGGATCAACCGGGGGCGGGCAGGCTCCATGCAGATTTCTGATTTTTCCAAGGGGTTTATTGGGGGAAATGGCATTGTTGGTGGAAACTTCCCCATTGCGCTTGGTTTGGCCAAGGCACTTCAGATGGATCAGAAGAATCAGGTGGTCCTCTGTTTTTCAGGGGATGGGGCGACTAACCAAGGAACTTTCCATGAAAGCCTGAATTTGGCAAGCGTCTGGAAGTTACCGATACTCTTCATTATTGAAAACAATCAGTACGCCATGTCTTCCTATACGGATCATATGACTGCTGGAGACATTGTTAGCCGGGGACAGAATTATGAGATGAAGAGCCTCAAGATCAATGGACAGGATATTTTTACGGTTGCAGAGGCCTTTTTACAGGCGCGTCAAGTTCTTAAAGATGGACCTGTCCTCATGGAGGTGACAACTTATCGGTTCAGAGGCCATTCTCGGTCGGATAAAGAAGACTATCGCACCAAGGATGACTACTTAAACTACCAAGATCCAATTGTGGCCTTGCGCGACTTCATTCTAATTGAAGGCTACCGGACTCAAGATGAACTCGCTTTTATGGAAGAACGCATTTATCAAACTTTAATGGAGGAAGCTGCAGAGGCTTATGCCAGTCCTGCAGCGGGGTGTGAGGTCGAAAATGAATAAGGGAAGACAGCTCAGTTTTTTGGAAGCCATCCGAGAGGCTCAAGAACAAATCCTCGAGAAGGATTCACGAGCCTTTGTTTTGGGAGAAGATGTGGGTGTATACGGCGGTGGATTTGGAGCAACCAAGGGATTGATTGAAAAATTCCCAGACCGTGTTTTGGAAACGCCCATTTCGGAAGCAGCCATGACAGGGGTAGCCATGGGGTCGGCCATTTTAGGTAAACGTCCGATTATGGAAATTCAGTTTTCGGATTTCTTGACGGTTGCGATGGACCCACTCGTCAATCAAATTGCCAAAATTGCCTATACATCTTGTGGGACCATGACAGCTCCCGTGGTGATTCGGGCGGCCTCAGGAGGAGGGACTGGAGCAGGCACCCAACATTCCCAAAGTTTGGAAGCTTGGTTTGCCCATGTTCCGGGCTTGCACGTTGTCATGCCCAGCAATCCCTATGATGCCAAAGGCCTGCTGATGGCGGCTGTGGCCAGACCAGACCCTGTCTTGGTTTTGGAACCCAAATCGCTTTATAGGACAGTAGGAAATGTTCCCGAAGAGCCTTATGAAGTAGACTTGGGCAAGGTGAAGGTATTACAAGAAGGAAATGATCTAACGATTATCGCCCTTGGAGCCATGCTTCCACTAGTTCAGGAAGCCCTTGAGGGGCTGCCTTATCAGGTGACCCTGGTGGATCCTGTAACAGTCAGTCCGCTAGATCGCCACGGCTTGTTGGAAGCGGCCATGAAATCAGACAAGACATTAGTTGTGACCGAGAGTTATGGAGATTTTGGAGTAGCTGCAGAAATCATGGCCTCTTTAGTGGAACTGGGCTATCGAGGACATCTGAAACGTCTGACTAGCCTGTTCAGCCCCATACCTGCGGCCAAAAGTTTGGAAAGTCAAGTTCGACCAAGTGTCGACACCATTCGTCAAACCATCGAGGAGTTTTACCGTGAAGATTGAAATTACCAATTACATTCAGGTTGGTGACCAAAAGGAAGTGGTCCATCAAGCCTATGAGGCCGAGCAACGCCAAAAAGGAGATTTTACCTATTTTCTATATAAAAACGAAGAGGGGGAGAAGGTGGTTCTCAAGTTTAAAGAGGATGAGCTGGTTATGACCCGTTTTAGCACCCCCCAGTCCATTATGCGATTTGTGGATCAGAAGCAGGTACCGGTAGGGGTGCACACGCCGATGGGTCTGCAACAATTTATTAGCCAAACGGATTCGATGCAACTGGATATTTCAGCCCAGACCTTGGTCATGTGCTATCAGCTTTTATCAGCTGACGGGGACTCTGTTTTTGCCGAGTATGACTTTCGTTTGACTTGGACGGATGAGGGGGAATAGCCCTTTTGTCCTAAGACTTTTTCTGCATGAGCCTTGCCATTCTTCTTTTCATTTGATAAAATACTATAGAAATCAAGGGAGTAGCTAACGGTTCCAACCGTGTCAAGGTCGTCAATCCGAAATTCATTTCCGGCCTTGGATGAAATAGCGAGACTTGTTCAATAAAACAAGTCTCTTTTTGTTTGCCAAAAAGAGACTAGAAAGAGGAGAGTTTTGTCAAAAGAACAACAAAAAGTTGCTTTTTTTACTAAGAGCCCCGAAGAAACCTTGAGTTTGGTTGATTCCAAGCAGGAGGGATTGACGAGCGCTCAAGCCAAAGAGCGTTTGGAACAATTTGGTGCCAATGAGTTGGATGAGGGCCAGAAGAAGACCTTGCTGCAGAAATTCCTAGAGCAGTTTAAGGATTTGATGATTATCATCCTTTTGATCGCGGCGGCCTTGTCCGTGATTACTTCTGGTGGGCATGACATTGCGGATGCCCTTATTATTTTAGCCGTAGTTGTCATTAATGCCATGTTTGGGGTTTACCAAGAAGGGAAAGCTGAAGAAGCAATTGAAGCTCTTAAAAACATGTCAACCCCTGCGGCGCGTGTTTTACGTGACGGTAATGTAACGGAGATTTCTTCTAAGGAATTAGTGCCAGGAGATATCGTCCTGCTTGAAGCAGGGGATGTGGTGCCTGCAGATATGCGCCTTTTAGAAGCCAATTCGTTAAAAATTGAAGAGGCGGCTCTGACAGGGGAGTCTGTCCCAGTTGAAAAGGACTTGTCAGTAAGCCTAGCAGAAGATGCAGGTATCGGAGATCGGGTCAATATGGCCTTCCAAAACTCCAATGTAACGTATGGACGGGGTACCGGGGTTGTTGTCAATACCGGTATGTACACTGAAGTAGGTCACATCGCCGGCATGTTGCAAAATGCAGACGAGACTGCAACACCATTGAAAGAAAACCTCAACCAGTTGTCTAAGTTCTTGACCTTTGCGATCTTGGGAATTGCAGCAATAACCTTCCTGGTTGGGGTCGTCTTCCGTGGTCAACCTTGGTTGGAAGGATTAATGACAGCAGTAGCCTTGGCCGTTGCGGCTATTCCAGAAGGTTTGCCAGCCATCGTAACGATTGTCTTGGCACTTGGAACGCAAGTTTTGGCCAAACGGAATGCGATTGTTCGGAACTTGCCAGCGGTTGAAACCCTTGGTTCAACTGAGATCATTGCCAGTGATAAGACCGGTACCTTGACCATGAACAAGATGACGGTTGAAAAAGTCTTCTACGACGGCGAATTGCATGACTCTAAAGACGAGCTTGCGCTTGGATTAGATTTACCAGTTCTTCGTTCGGTTGTCTTAGCCAATGATACTAAGATTGACGCGGATGGAAATCTTATCGGAGATCCAACTGAAACAGCCTTTATTCAATATGCCTTAGACAAGGGCTTTGACGTAACAGCTTACTTGGAAAAATTCCCACGAGTAGCTGAGTTGCCATTTGATTCCGATCGGAAACTCATGTCTACCGTTCATCCTCTGGAAGATGGACGCTTCCTTGTAGCGGTCAAAGGAGCTCCTGACCAATTGCTTAAACGTTGTGTCAGCCGTGACAAGGCTGGGAAAATTGCTCCAATTGATGAAGCAACCAGTCAATTAATTGCCCAAAACAACTCGGCCATGGCTAAAGAAGCCTTACGGGTTCTGGCAGGTGCCTATAAAATCATCGATGCCGTTCCAGAAGAGTTGACTTCTGAGAACCTTGAAAATGACTTGATCTTCACTGGCTTGATTGGAATGATTGATCCAGAACGGGCTGAAGCAGCAGAAGCTGTGCGTGTAGCGAAAGAAGCTGGAATCCGTCCAATCATGATTACTGGAGACCATCAAGATACAGCAGAAGCGATTGCGAAACGTTTGGGCATCATCGATCCTGCAGATACAGAAGATCATGTTTTAACAGGGGCTGAACTGAATGAGATGTCTGATGAAGAATTTGAAAAAGTTGTTGGTCAGTATTCGGTTTATGCGCGTGTCTCACCTGAGCACAAGGTGCGGATTGTGAAAGCATGGCAAAACCAAGGGAAGGTTGTAGCCATGACAGGGGATGGGGTCAACGATGCGCCAGCCCTCAAAACAGCCGATATCGGTATCGGAATGGGGATTACTGGTACAGAGGTTTCTAAAGGAGCATCTGACATGGTTCTCGCGGATGATAACTTCGCAACCATTATCGTGGCGGTTGAAGAAGGTCGGAAGGTTTTCTCCAATATCCAGAAAACCATTCAATATCTCCTTTCTGCCAATACGGCTGAGGTCTTGACCATCTTCTTGGCAACCCTCTTTGGATGGGATGTTTTGGAACCCGTTCACCTCTTGTGGATTAACTTGGTTACTGATACCTTCCCAGCAATTGCCCTTGGGGTTGAGCCGGCAGAACCAGGTGTCATGCAGCACAAGCCTCGTGGCCGTAATTCCAGCTTCTTCTCTGGTGGGGTACTCAGCTCCATTATCTACCAAGGTATTCTTCAAGGACTCCTTGTCTTGGCAGTTTACTGGTATGCCATTCAAAATCCAGTACATTCTGGATATGAAGCGATTCACGCCGATGCCTTGACCATGGCCTTTGCGACCCTTGGTTTGATCCAATTGGTACATGCCTTTAACGTTAAATCTGTTTACCAATCCATCTTTACGGTTGGACCATTTAAGTCTAAAACCTTTAACTGGTCCATTGTTGTTTCCTTCGTACTACTGGCAGCTACAATTGTTGTGAAGCCTTTGGAAAAAATCTTCCACGTAACAGAACTGAACTTGGAACAATGGACTGTTGTCATTATTGGAAGTGTTCTCATGTTGGTGATTGTTGAAGTGGTGAAATGGATCCAACGCCGGATGGGTCTGGATAAAAACGCTATTTAAGAAAATTTGAACGAAGAAAGCAGTGGTCAGTTCCTTGAGACAGGATCTGCTCACTGCTTTTTGTAATTTTTCAACTAGAATCTCAGACTATTTGCTAGACTTCCTGAAATACTAGTTAAAAATTGGAAGTATACTTCCAAAAAGTCTAAGAATGAACAGAAATTGGAAGTATACTTCCAAAAAACACAGAAAACAGGTATAATTGGAAGTGTACTTCCAATTAAGGGGGATGAAAATGTATCAGAGATTGTTTTATTTAAAAAAAGTGCTGGATTTTAAAGATACTGATTTTATTAAAGTTATAACTGGGGTTAGACGGTGTGGGAAATCGGTCCTACTCATGCAGTATAAAGATTATTTATTAGAGTCAGGGATTAAGGAAGAGAACATCATCTATCTAAATTTAGAAAGTTTTGAAAATCAATTAATCACTACAGCAGAGGAGTTTAGAGAGACTATTTTGAATGCAATCCCTAAAAATAATGATCCATTTTATGTATTGGTGGATGAAATTCAATTTGTTGAGGGATGGCAAAGGGTTATCAATGGATTGCGGGTTAGTTATAATTGTGATATTACGATAACAGGCTCCAATGCCAAGTTATTATCTGGAGAGTTGGCTACCTTACTGAGTGGCAGATATGTAGAGATTGAAGTCTATCCTTTTTCCTTCAAAGAATTTCTAGTTGTGAAAGGGATTGATGAAAAATCGAGAGAGGTTGATATTGCTTATAGAGAGTATGAAAAGTATGGTGGATTTCCAGGTGTTGTCTTATCGAATGAATACTTAAAAGAGAGTATTCTCTCTGGGATATATGATTCTATTTTATTAAATGATATTGCAACAAGGGGAAGAATCAGAGATACTCAGGTGCTTAAAAATATCGTTTCGTATTTAGCGGATAATGTTGGCCAACTCGTTAACCCTAGTAAAATTGTTAATGTATTAAAAAATGAAAAAATCGAAGTTTCGAACCATACAATGGTCCGGTATCTGGAACTATTAAGAGACGCATTTCTATTTTATGAAACAAAGTCTTACGATATTAGAGGAAAGGCTCTTTTAAGGAACAATGCAAAATACTTTATGGTTGATAATGGGTTAAGAAACCACGCTGTCAGTTTTAGCAATAGTAATCAAGGGAATCGATTGGAGAATATTGTTTTTGTGGAGTTACTAAGAAGAGGCTATAAGGTCAACGTTGTAAGATTAGATGACAAAGAGATAGATTTTATTGCCAAGAAAGGTGAGGTGGTTGAATACTATCAAGTTGCCTACCAAATCCCAGAAAATAGTCATGAAACAGATCATTTGTTGTTAATCAAAGACAACTTCAAGAAAACCTTGATAACAGGGAGGTATGAAGGAGTGAATGAGATTGATGGGATTAAGGTTGATTACATTGTAGATTGGCTCATGAAGGAGGAGAGCGTTAGTGATTGATTACTAGAGTTTGATTTCCTTATGTCGTTTGCATACTAGATTTCAAACGATGATTGTATCTGATTTATTCGTAAAACCACGAATCTTTTAAGTTCATTGAAAGTAGAAAGTGTGGAATTTCCATTCTTTTGGGTGAAAATTTTAGAAACATCGTTGACGAAAAATCAGAAATATCGTATGATAGGAAAAATCTACCTGAGAGGATGAATCATGGAAACCTTATTGAATCTGCCCAAAGTGGAACTCCATTGTCATTTGGATGGCTCTGTTGATCTACATGCTTTAAGCCAGCTTTACCAATTAGAAGGACTTACTAAAACCGAGGAAGACCTTTTGAAGGAGGCGGTAGCGCCAGCTACTTGCTTGAACCTAACGGAGTATTTACGGTGTTTCCCTGTGACCACCAAAGTCTTGGCATCTGAAAAAGCCATGATGATTGCGGTGTTGAGTGTGGCGAAGCAGGCTGCTGCAGAAGGCGTTCGTTATTTGGAAATCCGTTTTTCGCCCGATTTTATTCAGACAGCTGATTTCAGTATGGAGCAAGTGGTGCAAGCGGCTATTGAGGGAGTTAAACTAGCGCAGGCGGTCTATCCTATTCGTCTGGGCTTGATTCTCTGTATGATGCGAGGTCGGTCTGAGGATGTGAATCGTCAAGTTCTGGGCTTGGCGGAGAAATACCTGGGTCAAGGTATTGTAGCCTTGGATGTGGCTGGTGATGAAAGTAAGTACCCGATGCCCCTTTTTAAAGAGTTATTCCTAGAAGCCCGAGCTGCGGGTATTCCTTTTACAGCTCATGCAGGAGAAACAGGAAATCTCGATAATGTTCTGTGGGCCTTGGATTATGGGGCAAGACGCATTGGCCACGGGATTGCCTTGATCAAGGATTTGTCACAGGCGGAGGATTTGAAGTCGGCAGGAATCTTGCTGGAGATGTGCCCGATTTCCAATTTGCAGACGGGAGCATCTGTATCTTGGGAAACCTATCCCTTTGGGATCTTCCGAGAAACGGGTCTGGCCGTTAGCATCAATACCGATAACCGGACGGTATCCTCTAGCAGTTTGACCCAAGAATTTGGCACCTTAGATGCTCAAGTGGGTTCCTTGACGGTGGGGGATGTTTACCAGATTACCCGTGATAGTGCCCAGGCAGCCTTTTTGCCGGAAGGGGACAAGCTAGCCTTACTGGATGAGTTGGATCAGGCCTATCAGGCCTTTGACCTAAAGGCGTCTTTACGTTAAAATAGGATGAAGAATCTAGAGGAGGATGCACAATGGACAATGCAGAAATTCGGCAGCGTTTGGCTGCCAACCGTGAAAAAATAACATCTTTTAGGGGGTCTCTTTGACTTAGAGGCTTTAGAGGAAGAGATTGCGCAATTGGAGCACCAGATGACCCATCCTGATTTCTGGAATGACAATCAGGCGGCGCAGAAGGTGTCTCAAGAATTGAATGAGCGTAAACAAACCTATGAAAATTTCCATCAAATGGAAGAGTTAGCGGACGAGTCCGAATTACTTTTTGAATGGTTGAGCGAGGATGAGAGTCTTCAGGAAGAGTTGCTAGAGAAATTGGCAGATTTAGAGCAACGGATGACGCAATATGAGATGACCTTGCTTCTGTCCGAGCCTTATGACCATAACAATGCCATCCTGGAAATCCATCCCGGTTCGGGTGGAACAGAGGCCCAGGATTGGGGAGATATGCTGCTGCGGATGTACACCCGTTTTGGCAACGCCAATGGATTTAAGGTTGAGACCTTGGATTACCAAGCTGGGGATGAGGCTGGCATCAAGAGTGTGACCCTGTCCTTTGAAGGCCCAAATGCCTACGGCTTGCTCAAGTCTGAAATGGGCGTTCACCGCCTTGTTCGGATTTCTCCCTTTGATTCTGCCAAACGCCGCCATACCTCCTTTACATCCGTAGAGGTCATGCCAGAGTTGGACGACACCATCGAGATTGAAATTCGTGATGATGAAATTAAAATGGACACCTTCCGTTCTGGAGGGGCCGGTGGACAAAACGTCAACAAAGTATCGACCGGGGTTCGGTTAACCCACATCCCAACTGGGATTGTAACCCAGTCCACCGTAGACCGGACCCAGTACGGGAACCGAGACCGAGCAATGAAGCTCCTCCAAGCCAAACTCTATCAACTGGAGCAGGAGAAAAAGGCAGCTGAAGTCGATGCCCTAAAAGGAGATAAAAAAGAAATAACCTGGGGTAGCCAGATCCGCTCCTATGTATTCACTCCATATACCATGGTGAAAGACCACCGTACCGGTTACGAAGTAGCCCAGGTGGATAAGGTTATGGATGGGGACTTGAATGGCTTCATGGATGCCTATCTCAAGTGGAGGATCCAATAATTCTATAACTCTGAGGAAGATTTGTCGGGACATCCTAAAAGCTCTGACAAACCTTCCTTTTTTTGGATAGGATGATGGTCTTTCATGTGATATAATTTAGACACTATGAAAAGGATGAATCAGAAGTATGCCATCGTGGATATTGAAGCCACCAATCCGGGTAATCAGGCCAAGATTATTCAGGTGGGGATTGTCCTCTTAGAGAATGGTGAAATTGTACAGAGTTATCAAACGGATGTGAACCCACAGGAGGTTTTGGATCAGCATATCATTGAGTTGACGGGGATTACAGACCAACAATTAGCACAGGCACCGCTTTTTAGTCAGGTGGCTGGGGTGATTTATGATTTATTGGAAGATGCTGTTTTCGTAGCCCATAATGTGACCTTCGATGCCAATCTATTGGCTGAGGCCTTGTTTTGGGAAGGGTATGAGTTGCGGACTCCGCGCGTGGATACGGTAGAATTGGCTCAAGTTTGTTTTCCGCGCTTCCAACATTACTCTCTGGGGAGTTTGTGTCAGGAACTGGAGATTCCTTTAGAGAATGCCCACACTGCTTTGGCGGATGCCCAGGCAACGGCAGAGTTACTCTTGGTTTTGATGGAGCGAATTCAGGGGCTTCCCAAAGGTTTGGTGGAGCAACTGTGGAAAAAATCAGATGCCTTGCTCTATGAAACTGGTCTGATTTTCCAAGATTGTCTGGGACAGATGGAGGAAACCTCTGATTCTGCCATCCTGCTGGAGCATGGGCTGTATGTAAGGAAGCCTGTGCGGTCCGCCAGGGGTGAGGTGTCACTGGGAGATTGGCAGGAGAATTTCCGGCGAATTGGTTTAGAAGCTCGTCCAGCTCAAGCAGCCTTGGCCAACTACATTCATGAGACCAAGGGACAAAAGGGTGTTTCTGTCCTCCAAGCAGAGGTAGGCAGTGGGAAAACGTGGGCTTATCTTTTGGGTTTGCTTCAAGATTTGAATCAAGGTCGGCGCTTGCTGGTATCCGTTCCAACGAAGATCCTTATGCAGCAACTGCTGGAGCAGGAGGGTGAACTTCTGTCCCAAACATTTGGTCTGGAATTGCTTGGGGTGAAGAGTCCTCGGAATTTCCTGAGTTTAGATGCCCTCCATGCTTATTTGAAAAAAGCAGATTGGACCAAACGCTCTATTGGTCGTTTTCTGATGCAGCTCTTGGTTTGGTTGGCTGAGACTGAGACCGGTGATTTGGATGAGATTGGTCAAGCTTATCGCTTGGAACATATTCTAAAAGACCTGCGTCACCAAGGACAACTTGGGGAACGGAGCCTGTTTCCGACCTTGGATTTTTGGCGTCGCTTGGAAGGACAAATGGGGGGCTGCCCTATTTTGGTGACCAACCATGCCTTTTTACCCAGTTTGCTGGAGTCTTATCCGGCCTTGTTTTCAGATACTTATTTAGTGCTTGATGAAGCGCAGTCCCTTTTGCGCGGCTTGGAAGAAGCCAATACTCTTAAAATCCCCTATTTGGAATTGGCGCAAAAACTACAAGATGTCGTGGCTACTGAAAAAGAGCCTAAGCGCATGAAATTCTTACAGGAACTGCAAGTTGAGTTGGAGGTTTGGAAGGCACGGCAAGCTGGGAAAAACTATCTGGAGTTGGAGCAGGGGAGTTTGGCAAACATTCAAGGTCTTCTCCGCCGTCTTGGTCTGGAGCGGCTTCCGGATAGTTTCCGCTTTTTCTTTGAAGAAGGGGTGGATTTCTATTTGCGGGGTCGAAAAAATCAGGAGGAGCTTGTTGCGGTTGGCGGGGACTACTTTCAGTTGGGACAAGGCATCGAAGTTTGCCGGCATACCTATCTCATCTCGGCAAGTTTGGACCAGTCTCTTGCCAGAAGCTTGCTCCGCTTAGCTGGAGTTGAAGAGGTGGATGTTGCTTCTTTCCCTGGTCCTAAGTTGGGAAGGCAGCTTGTTTTGACGAGTTCGGAATTCCCAGATGTTAGCTTGATGAATTTTTCGGCCTATGCCAATTTTGTAGGGGCTTGGATTGAAAACCTGTACCCGATGGGACATCCGATGATGGTGGTATTTTCTTCCCGCGAGTTACTAAATCGAGTTGCAGGAACACTGTCAGTTCCTTGTTTGACCCAGGTAGAAGGGCAAGATAACCAAGTCTTGCGGAAGCGTTTTGAACGAGGGGATCATCAAGTCTTGTTGGCTTTGGGCTCGTTTTGGGAAGGCGTGGACTTGAAAAAACTAGATCAAGTGATTCAAGTGATTGTTCGTCTTCCTTTTGCCAATCCTAAAAATATTCTGGTGGATAAGTTGTCTCAGTCTCTTGCGGCGGAGGGGCTCAAACCTTTTGATGATTTTATTCTTCCATTAGCAGGTCAACGGCTCCAACAGATTATGGGGCGTATCAGACGGCGGGAGAATCAGCTGTCGGCAGTTCTCATTTTAGATGGTCGTCTGGCACGAAAAGTCTATGGTCAGGACCTGCAGGAGGAGCTTCGTAAAGCTGGAGAATTGTTGATTCGCCCGCAAGATTTAATTCCTTATGAGATTGCGAATTTTTTTGAACGATATGAAGAAAGTTGAGGTCCATGTTTAGAGAACCATTAAAAATAGATGCCCGTATTGACTACGGGATTTTACTCTATGTTTTTTCCTTATTAGCGATTGGTTTGGCAGCTCTCTATGTGGCTCTCAGTCATGATTATCCAGAGGTGGCTTGGACCATGTTGCTGCAGCAGGGAGCATGGATTTTACTGGGCTTGGTGGTTGGTTTCATTACAATGTTTTTCTCCCAGTCCTTTCTCTGGAAAATGACGCCTATCCTTTATGCCTTAGGGCTTGGCTTGATGGTATTACCCTTGATTTATTACAATCCTGATTTGGTGGCTTCAACGGGAGCCAAAAACTGGGTGTCTATCAATGGTGTAACGCTTTTTCAGCCATCAGAATTTATGAAAATCCCCTACATTCTGATGTTAGCTCAAATCACGGATTGGCTGCATAAACGTCAGCTTGGGGAAGAGCGTACTCTTTGGTTTGATGTGAAAATCATCGGGGCCTTGACCCTCGCCACGCTCCCAGTTTTGGTTCTTTTAGGGCTGCAACATGACCTAGGGACGGCGATGGTTTATTTGGCTATTTTCTCTGGAATGGTCTTGATTGCCAATGTTTCTTGGAAAATCATTTTACCGGTATTTGTTTTCTTTACAGTTTTGGCAGGTGGATTTGTGGCTCTCCTATCGCAAGAGGATGGGCGGGCTTTTCTCCATCAGTTAGGGATGCCGACCTACCAGATTAATCGGATTGTAGCCTGGCTCAACCCCTTTGACTTTGCTCAAACAACAACTTTTCAGCAAGCTCAAGGTCAGATTGCCATTGGGAGTGGGGGCTTAATGGGTCAGGGTTTCAATGTTTCCAATCTACAGATTCCTGTTCGTGAGAGTGATATGATTTTCACCGTGATTGCGGAGGATTTTGGATTGATAGGTGGCTTGGTCTTGCTCTTGTTGTATTTCTTGCTAATTGGGCGTATGGTGCGGATTACCATTCGCTCACGTAGCCCTTTTTATACCTATATCTCTACCGGCTATATCCTCATGCTTCTCTTTCATATTTTTGAAAACATCGGAGCTGTGACCGGGATTTTACCACTGACCGGAATTCCCCTTCCCTTCATTTCTCAGGGGGGATCCTCCATCATTTCGAATTTGATTGGGATTGGACTTATTTTATCCATCGCCTATCAGAATCATTTGCGGGATGAAGAAGAAGGCCGTGTCCGGCCAAAAAGAAGAAAGGTTGTCTTACGACAAACCCTATAAAGGAGACGAATATGAAAAAAATCGCTGTACTCTTTGCGGAAGGGTTCGAGGAAATCGAAGCCCTAACAGTAGTCGATGTTCTACGTCGGGCAGAATTCGACTGCCAGATGGTTGGGCTCCAAGCCCAAATGACAGGTTCCCATGGTATTACTGTGCAGATGGATCAAGTCTGGAGTCCTGAACTGCCCCTCTTTGACTTGGTTGTTTTACCGGGCGGCATGCCGGGAGCCAAGAATCTTCGAAATCATGACGAGCTGATGGCTTGGGTGGCTCAAACAGAAGCCCAAGGAAATTTGGTTGCGGCGATTTGTGCAGCCCCCATTGCTTTGGAAAGAGCTGGACTGCTGGAGGATAGAAACTATACCAGTTATGACGGATTCGACCAAGTAATCCAAGCAGGTCACTACCAGAAAGAAACGGTTGTTCAGGATGGGCGCGTGATTACCAGTCGTGGTCCAGCTTCAGCCTTGGCTTTCTCCTATGCCTTGGTGGATGCTTTAGGAGGCGATAGTCAGGACTTACGCAAGGCCATGCTCTACACCGATTTGTTTGAAGAAAAAATGTGATCTGACCAGCCCTAGAATCCCATTCTAGGGCTTTTTTAGGCTGGCTGACTCCTCTAAATTATGGTATAATTAAGGAATGAAATTTGAGAGTTTTATTTGGGATCTAGGAGGGACTTTGTTAGACAATTATGTCTCCTCCAGCCAAGCTTTTTTACGAACCCTTGAACATGAAGGACGTACTGCTGCGCTAGAAGAAATTTATGCCAGTTTAAAGGAAGCCACAGATGTGGCGATTTTGCGCTATGCGGCTGGTATTCCTGATTTTCGGCGTAAGTACCGCTTGGAAGAAGCCAAAGAACTTGCCCAGCCTGTTTTGTTTCCAGGAATCCCCCAATTATTGGAGGAACTCCAGGCAGTTGGGGCTCAACATTTTTTAGTCTCGCATCGAGACAAACAAGTGATAGAAATTTTAAAAGCAACAGGTATTTTGACCTATTTCACCGAAATTGTCACATCTGATCAGGGCTTTGCACGGAAGCCGAGTCCAGAGGCTTTTCTCTATTTGAAAGACAAGTATCATCTGGAGAACACCTTGGTCATTGGAGACCGCCCGATGGATATGATTGCAGGTCAAAATGCGGGGATGGCAACCTATCTTTTTGATAGTGCCCCTCAGTTAGCCGAGTTTATAAAAAGAGTGGAGGAGTCAGATGGTTGACGCCAAAGATAAAAAGAAAAATGCTCAGGAGTATGATGCCAGCCAGATTCAAGTCCTAGAAGGGTTGGAAGCGGTGCGGATGAGGCCCGGAATGTACATTGGGTCTACATCCAAGGAAGGTTTGCATCATCTGGTCTGGGAGATTGTTGATAATTCCATCGATGAAGCCTTGGCGGGCTTTGCAAAACATGTGCAAGTCATCATCGAACCAGATGATTCCATTACAGTGATTGATGACGGTCGGGGAATTCCTGTCGATATCCAAGAAAAAACGGGTCGCCCTGCGGTTGAGACTGTTTTCACGGTTCTCCACGCTGGAGGAAAATTCGGCGGCGGTGGTTACAAGGTTTCCGGAGGTCTCCACGGTGTTGGTTCTTCTGTTGTAAACGCCTTGTCTACTCAGCTAGATGTGAAAGTTTATAAGAATGGACAAGTTTACTATCAGGAATACCAGCGTGGAGCTGTCGTAGCGGACTTGAAAGTGATTGACCAAACCGATCGAACTGGAACAACGGTCCATTTTACTCCAGACCCAGAAATTTTTACTGAAACAACTGTTTATGATTTTGACAAACTCAATAAACGGATCCAAGAATTGGCTTTCTTGAATCGTGGCTTGGCCATCTCTCTGGAAGATAAGCGGGAAGGGATGGAGCAACGGAAGGACTACCATTACGATGGTGGGATTGCCTCTTATGTGGAATACATTAATGAGAACAAGGACCTTCTATTCGCTGATCCGATTTATACCGAAGGGGAGCTAGATGGAATCACGGTTGAGGTAGCCATGCAGTACACGGGTGGTTTCCATTCAACCCTTATGAGTTTTGCCAATAATATTCACACGCATGAAGGTGGAACCCATGAACAGGGCTTTCGGACAGCTTTGACGCGGGTAATTAATGACTACGCCAAAAAGAATAAAATTCTGAAGGAAAAAGATGAGAATCTGACAGGTGATGATGTGCGAGAAGGTTTGACAGCTGTTATCTCGGTCAAACACCCGAATCCGCAATTTGAAGGTCAAACCAAGACTAAGTTGGGGAATAGTGAGGTGGTGAAGATCACCAATCGCCTCTTCTCAGACGCCTTTACGACCTTCCTCTTGGAAAATCCGCAGATTGCCAAGCGGATTGTCGAGAAGGGAATTCTCGCTTCCAAAGCTCGGATTGCGGCCAAGCGGGCGCGTGAAGTAACCCGTAAAAAATCTGGTTTGGAAATCTCCAACCTGCCAGGGAAGTTGGCAGACTGTTCCTCCAATGATCCGGCTCAAACAGAACTCTTTATCGTGGAGGGAGACTCCGCGGGTGGTTCTGCTAAGTCCGGTCGGAATCGGGAATTTCAAGCTATCTTACCGATTCGTGGGAAAATCCTCAATGTTGAGAAGGCTAGTATGGATAAGATTCTGGCCAATGAAGAAATTCGTTCGCTCTTTACGGCCATGGGAACTGGTTTTGCGGATGATTTTGATGTAGCCAAGGCTCGTTACCACAAGTTGGTGATTATGACCGATGCCGATGTCGATGGTGCCCACATTCGGACCTTGCTCTTGACCTTGATTTACCGCTATATGCGTCCGGTCCTAGAGGCAGGTTATGTCTATATTGCTCAACCGCCAATTTATGGAGTTAAAGTCGGTAGTGAAATCAAGGAATATATTCAACCTGGCCCCAACCAGGAGCAAGAATTGCAAGCAGCACTAGAACGCTACAGTTCGGGTCGTTCCAAACCAACCGTTCAACGCTACAAGGGGCTTGGGGAAATGGATGACCACCAATTGTGGGAGACAACCATGAACCCAGATCATCGTTTAATGGCGCGTGTTTCTGTTGATGACGCGGCTGAGGCAGACCGGGTCTTTGATATGCTGATGGGGGACCGGGTTGAGCCTAGACGAGAGTTCATTGAAGCCAATGCGGTATATTCAACCTTGGACATCTAAAGATTTTTATGATTTCTAGGATTTTCAAGGCAAACTGTGGTATAATCAAGTTTGTTTGTTTACAAGTATTAAATGTAAGGAGTATGGGATGTCTAGTGGGTTGATTATACTGGTCATTGTAATCGTTGTATTATTAATTGTGGCCTATATTGTGGCCATTTTGCTGCGGAAGAGGAATGACACTCTTCTGGCAAAATTAGAAGAAAGAAAAACCGAGCTCTTTAATTTACCAGTCAACGAGGATATGGAACGTGTCAAGAATATGCATTTGATTGGTCAGAGTCAGGTGAATTTCCGGGAATGGCATCAAAAGTGGATGGATATTTCCCTGAATTCCTTTGCAGCTATTGAGACAGATTTGTTCGAGGCCGAGGCTTACAACAATTCTTTCCGTTTTATTAAGACTAACCAAACCATCGGAAGTGTGGAGAGTCAATTAAATTTGGTCTCCGAAGACGTGCAAGCCATTCGTCAGGCGGTTTTGGAATTGGAGCAACAAGAGGCTGAAAATAGTGGGCGCGTGCTCCATGCCTTGGATTTATTTGAGAAGTTGCAAGAAAATATTGACAAGAATGAGAGTCATTATGGACAAGCGCTTCCAGAAATTCGCACACAGATGGAGCAGATTGAGGCAGAGTTTAGCCGCTTTGTGAAACTCAATTCTTCTGGTGACCCTGTAGAAGCGGCAGAAGTCTTGGATAAGACTGAGAATTATATCATCGCTCTCACACAAATTGTGGATGGGGTACCAGTCTTGGTTGAGCAGTTGGAAAAAGATTTGCCGGACCAGTTGGATGATTTAGAAACGGGCTACCGGAAACTTCTGGAAGAAGATTATCATTTTGAAGAAACAGATATTGAGGCTCGATTCCAGCAATTGCATTCTCGCTTGCAAAAGAATGGCAGCAACCTCAAAGCTCTGGAATTGGACAACACCAAATTTGAAAATGAGCTGATTCAAGAAGAAATCGAAGGATTATACGCAATCTTTACCAAAGAAATGGATGCGAAGAAAGAGGTCGACAAGTTGGTCCACAGCTTGCCGAATTACCTTCGTCATACACAAACCAATAACCAGAATCTCTTGGATGAGGCGGAGCGTTTGTCTGTCAATTATATTGTGAAGGAATCTGGTATTCGTCAAATGCACGAATTACAAGGTGAGTTGATCGCCTTGGAAAAATTGGTGATGAGTCGTGTAGACGAGAGTCAGCAAGCAGATGAAATTCCCTTCTCTCAAGTATTGGAAGAATTGGAAGATAGCCGCGAACGTTTGGAAAAAATTGAAGATGTGCAAATGGAATTGGGCGATAGCTTGGCTCAAATCGAAAAAGATGACAGTGCTGCTCGTCAAAAAGTCAGCATTGCTGTTAACAAGTTGCATACGATCAAGCGATACATGGAGAAACGCAAGTTACCAGGTATTCCGCAATCCTTCCTAAGTCTCTTCTTCACGGCAAGCCACAATGCCGAAGACCTTCTCAATGAGTTGGATCAAGAGCGCGTGGATGTCGAATCTGTGAATCGCCTCTTGGAGATTCTCAATCAAGATATGGCTGAATTGGAAGCAGAAACCTATACCATTGTAGGGAATGCGACATTGACCGAACAACTCTTGCAATATTCCAACCGGTACCGGTCCTTTGATGACACTATTCAGACAGCCTTCCAAGATGCCCTCTCTATCTTTGAAGAAGAGTTTGATTACCAGGCTTCCTTCCAACGCATTTCTGAAGCTTTGGAAACTGTTGAACCTGGTGTGACGGATCGTTTTGTGAAATCTTACGAAAAAACACGTGAGAAAATCTTATTTTAATAACTAACAATAGGGCTGGAGCCAAGTGTTCCAGCCTTTTTCTTAAGGGAGATAGCATGAAAAAAATCTTTCGGGATGTGGGCCAGGTTCTTCGGGACCTGGGCTCGGATCTTTTGACTTATTTTATTCGGATCGGAAT
This sequence comes from Streptococcus sp. NLN64, assembly GCF_015831295.1. Lineage (NCBI taxonomy): Bacteria > Bacillati > Bacillota > Bacilli > Lactobacillales > Streptococcaceae > Streptococcus > Streptococcus sp. NLN64. The sequence continues at coordinate 5,420 of NZ_JADXDQ010000009.1, read as the reverse complement.
CTTGCAGATTCTGATTGGTCTTGTTGGAACCTATTTATTGGAATTTTCTTTCCGGTTTATCCTCTTTTCGGCAGATCAAGAAAGTTTGCGACTGGATAACCTTTCGAGCATCCTACTGAATCCAGTTAGTCTTTTGGCTCTCATCTTTTTCCTAGTGATGACTGCTAGCTTGATCTTTTTCGAGATGACAGCCTTGTCACTCATGGTTTACGGTGCCTATCAACAGCAGCATTTTTCTTGGCGTGTCATTTTACGTAGTACCTGGACTAGCATGAGGAAGCAGTCTTGGTTGGACCTACCCGTCTTTGTTCTTTATTTGATATCCCTCGTTCCGGTAGCTAATTTAGGTTTTGGTCCCTCATTAACCAGTAAACTCTATATTCCAGCTTTTATCACAGGAGAATTGACCAAGTCGACTTGGGGTAATTTTTTACTACCAGTTCTTTTTCTGGGGTTTGCTTATGTCAACTTACGCCTTATTTTTACTCTCCCTCTAATCTCCTTGGAGCAAGTCAGCATTCGACGAGCTATTCAAGAATCTTGGTCGATGACGAAGACAGGCAAATTGCGCCTTCTAGGAGCCTGGTCCTTGGTTGAGCTTGCCATTGGTTTTATCGTCGCTCTTATTGTACTAGCCACCGTTTTGGCTTCGGTTCTGATGGATCCCTCGGGGCAATCGCTATTTATACAAAGTTTTTTCCTCACCATTATCGAGTGGAGCCTTCATTTCTTTACATTTTTAACAAAGATATCCTTGATAATCTTCCTTTTATGGGAAATTACGGATCAAAATCGGGTCGCACCGACTTTGCAAGCTCATACTGGGCAGGCCACGAGTCGTAAGCTTTTGCTCTATATCGGAGTTGTCCTAGTCTTCCTAGTCTTTATGGCAGCCAGTGGCCTGCAATTAGTCAGCCAGGTTTTGAATAAGGAGCAATTAACCATTGCCCATCGAGGTTTTATCAAAAAAGCCGTTGAAAATTCCCTAGAGGGAATAATGGCTTCTAAGGAAGCCGGTGCAGATCTGGTTGAAATGGATGTTTTGATGACCAAGGACCAGAAATTAGTGGTGATGCATGACTATAATCTGAAACGCCTAGCGGGACTTGATAAACAAGTTGCGGACATGACCTATGATGAGCTGGTTGGACTTCCCTTGGAACAGGATGGGCACAAGGCTAAACTTCCATCTTTTGAGGAATTTGTTCAAGTTGCTAAAGAAAATCAGATCAAACTCTTGGTGGAATTAAAACCGCATGGTTCGGAACCGGACAATTATGTAGACCTTGTTTTAGCAGAGCTCAATCGTCTTGATCCGGAACATACCTATCCTGTGATGTCCTTGAAACACGAAGTCATGCGTGAATTGGAAGATAGGGAACCACAAATTCAAACGGGCTATGTGATTCCCTTTAACTTTGGTGATTTGCAGATTGATCAGGTTGATTTCTTAGCTGTTGAGGAATTCTCTTATTCCGCTCAATTGGTTGAGGAAGCCAAAGAAGCTGAGAAGCCACTCTATATTTGGACCATCAATGAAGACATGGATATGATTCGTTACCTTCAAACACCATTGGATGGTATGATTACAGATTTCCCTGACAAGGTGCAAGCCTATAAAGGTGAGCTCTCACATGAAACCAGTTACTGGGATCGTTTTATGCGCATTGTGGAAGATATTCGGATTTAGCTTGTTGGTAAAGGATGGCGAAATTCCTATCTTTTAAAAAAGATGAGGGTAGGGGCAAGAGTTATCTTCAAGGCTGAAGTCTTATTGGAAGTTGTGCGAGATGGCGAATGAAATTTATGTCATAAATATTGAGCGAAGATATGGGACTCATCTGCAGATACAACACGAAAATAATTAAAAAAGATAGCAAAACCCTTGGGGGAAAAGGGTTTTGCTATCTTTTGTCTTTTTAATACTCATTACACTTCAAAATCTGAATGTGTTAATCCTCTTCGCCGAACTTATTGATTGCGTGCATTGCACGCTTATTGATAAGATTCAACAGGTCTCCCAGACCTGTTGAACTGTCTTCATCGGATTGATGGCAAGCGATGCTTGCTTCATTACCTATAAATTTTAATCCAATTCCTGGATTAAAATTCGTTTCAGATTTCGAACTGTTTCGAGTATAAAGTGATAAACTCAGGGATCACCATCGTTTACGAAAGAAAAAACAGCCTGTGGTATAATGGGGGTAGAGTAAAATTAGAAAGAGTCGTAGGACATGAAAGGATTATTGAAATTTTTAGCCACAATCCTGGTACTTCTAGGGATCGCTTGGTACCTTATTATTCCAAGTAATCCGGTAACGAGTCAGGAACGCTTTGGTGCTTGGGAGGATAAAACTAATTTTGTAACCTTGATTCAACAAGCAGTCTCTAATTTAAGTTCCACGGGAGATGGTTTGACCTCGCAAATGGTCGTTTCTAGTAACGACTTGAAATCGATCTTGAATGAAAATCTATCTGAGGAACAGAAAACAGATTTAGAAAATTCTGCTATCGGATTTGAACAATCTTACATCCAAGTTCGCCAACCTCTAACTCTATTCGGTCCAGTTACAAGTCAACTAGAACTAAATATGAGCCTAGTGATCAAGGAGGGCCAGCTTGAAGCAGTTGTTGAGTCTGCTAAATTAGGGAAAATTCCCTTGCCAAAATTTTTACTGCGGATGGTCCTTAACCAAGATGCGATTTCGCCTGATTTCAGACGGGATGATCTGACCCTTCCAATCACACTTCCAGCTGAGGGATACGCTCTGGAAAATATTGAAATTCACAATGGGCAAGCGATTGCCTACCTCAAATTAGACCGAGAACGCCTTTTGGCTATGATTGAATCGCAAATCAAACCGTAAAAGAGTATTATATACTCTTTTAGTTTATCTTTTATTACTGTGTTAGCTCGCCTTGCCGTACTTCAGTACTGTCTACGACTCGCTGCCTTGTACTAAAAGTAAACTAAAACTCCATAAAAACCAGTTCGCGCAGAACTGGTTTTTATGGGTTAGCCTCCGAAGAGTTTCTGGAAGAATCCTTTTTTTGTCTTAGGGTTCGATTCTTTCTTTTTCTGAGGTAGATAGGCCTTTATGCTGGTGTCTTCAAGGTTAAGAGCGTGATCGGAATGGAGGATTAACCCAAAAGGAGAATGGCTAGATTCATCAGATACGATGGTAGAAGTAATCCCCTGATCCCTCCCCATTTTCAGATAGGTTAATTGGAGATCATTGGGAATACTAGGCGAAATTTTAAGGTAGAGGGGGGTGTATGTTGCGTTTAAAGCACTCAGAATGTAGGGGAGATTTTGTTTGAGTTGTGGATCTTTAGCCTCAGCAATCGAAATACCACAAATAACGCGCTCCTGAAAGGTTCCTAAGTATTTCCGCTGTTGATCGGGATCTAAGCGGAGAGAACCCGCTGCTTTTTCCATCAATGTTTTTTCTAGATTCTTCATGATTCTAGTATAGCACTTTTTAAAAGAGTGGGTGGGTGGGGAACTTGCAATTTATTTCACAGGGCTCCAATTTTCCCTTGAAAAACCACTTTTGAGGAAGCGATACCGCCTAAACGTTGATATTATGCGGTTTTCAAGGTTTAAAATTATTGTCTTTTTCAATTTGCTTAGATTTTTGCTAGATATTTTACAAATCCCCCATGGCCTTCTCGAATAACGAGACGGCTTTTTTTGCGCTTTCTCTTGATAGATGACTGTAGACATCCATAGTCACCGAGATATTGGAATGACCTAGACGATGCTGGAGTTCCTTGTAAGGTATCCCAGAGTTTAGTAGCAAGCTGGCATGGGTATGACGGAATCCGTGAAAGCCAATATCAGGAACATCCGCCCTTTTGAAATGGATCAAGAGCCGTCTATGGAGTTGGCGGTTTTTTGGGTATTCGTTGATAAAGTCCGAAAATACAACCGTTTCAGTTCTCCCAAGTTGCCACGCTTCCAAGGTTTGGCGTTTCTTGTATTCCTTTAGCATGTTGATAGTCTGGGAATCTATATCTATATCCCGCTCGCTGGCCTTGGATTTAGGCGGGGTGATTTGTAACCTAGCGTTGACGGTTTTGGTGATGGATACAACCCCGTCAGCCAAGTCAATATCTTCCCAGTGTAAGGCTAAAGCTTCGTTGATCCGGCAACCCGTAGCAAGCAGGAACTTGTAAAGCACTGTTTCATAATAATAGCGGTAACGCCCTTGGTCTAGACTATCCAAGTAGTCAAGGAACCGTTTCAGTTCCTCGTTTTCAAAATGCTTAACCTTGTTCCGTTTGGCTTTCTGAAGGTTGCGGGGTAGAATAACCTCCCTAGCTGGATTGAATGGGATAACTTGGAGGACCACCCCATACTGAAGTATTCTCTTGTTGAGCGCGTGGATTTTGTGATAATGCAAGAAAGCTCCCTTTTGCCCCTTATTGGCTTTATCCGCTAGTTGGTTGACTGTTTGTTGAATGAATGCCGTAGTCAATTTTGATAACTTGATGGCCCCATAGATGGGTATTACATGATTATCAAGTAGACTTTTTACAGCTAGTTGAGTATTTAGCTTGACCGTATGGCGGTAACTCTCCCACCACAAAGAAGCTAACTCCTCGTAGGTGTTTATGTTGACGGATTGGAATCTAGTTGCCCCATTTTTTTCGAAATCCAAAATGGCCCACCTAGATTTTTCTTTTAATTCCTTTTTGGTTCGTCCTGATACTTTTGTAGTTACTTGCTTCCCAGTCACTGAATCAGTTCCCAAGTATACGCTAGCACGGTAAACGGTAGATCCGTCTTTCTTTTTGATTTGATTGATTTTCATGATATTCCTTTCTACAGTAGGCAAGGTTATTGAAAAGGACTTAGGTATCATGAAATTTTAAGCGGGGACGTGCCTATTTGGCCACCTAGCGTGTTGGGGGATAGATTGTAAGGGAAGGAGTTGGAAGGCCGTAGGAAGCAAATCCAGCGGATGGAATTTTGATATAATTGAGTAGCCCTCTTGGCTTAGAAAGGGGGTGAGTACCAAAATGGGCGACATTCTCACAGTATTCCTTGCACCGTTATTGGTCGGTATTCTTACCGTCTTGTTTGAATATTGGTTAAATAACCGCAAGAAGTAGCCCCTAGGGTAAGAGAAAAACCCTCAACGCTGGAACCGTTGGGGGTTTTTGAGTGCCGTTAAGCGAACTTCTCACAGTTTTGTTAACAACTCAATTATATCCCAAGCGTTGGATCATTGTCAAATTTTTGTTTGCTCACAGACCATCATACGCACCCCTGATAAGCTAAAATCAGAGAATAGTATTATTTTGGTTTACCATATCCCTACATATCCCACTTTTTAAAGCGTGACCACAATAGCATAGTATCACGCGCCACGGTTGAACTATGTTATAATGGTTTTGTGACCTTGCTAACAGGT
>NZ_JADXDQ010000089.1:0-3540 GCF_015831295.1 Streptococcus sp. NLN64 | reverse complement strand
TTCTAAGTTGAAAACTTACATAGAAAGACATTTATCAATCATTCGTCCAGGTCGGACGTTTGAAAGGCGACTGAAAAATCAATCAGTAGTAAGTTTCACCTATAGAGTATCATAATTTTTAAAAAAGATCACAAAAACCTTTATTTGGCGTGCACAAAAAGACCACATTTGAAAGTCTGATGTAATTATGAGCTTTCAAATGTGGTCTTATTCTAAATTCTAGGCCTTAACTTAATGACATTGGGCCCGAAGGTCAACCTTTTTTCGCTGCTTGACGCATGGATTCAATTTTTTCAGGATCTGGAGTGACGCGAAGGGTGGTTTGTCCGGTATAGGTGACAAAACCTGGGCGGCCACCTTTGGGTTTGTGAAGTTTTTTAACCGGCAGCATGTCGACTTGGATTAGGTTGGAATGGCGAGCCTTAGAATAATAAGCTGCTAGTTCGGCAGCATCTGTCTTAACTTCATCGGATGGGTCTGTGTTATTGGTGATGACCACGTGGCTGCCAGGGATGTCCTTGGCGTGGAACCAGAATTGGTCTTTCTTAGCCAGTTTGAAGGTCAGTTCATCATTTTGCAGGTTGTTGCGACCAACCAAAATCAGGGTTTCCTGATCACTAGCCAAGTAAGCTTCCGGCTTTTGCCGGCGAGCACGTTTATCTTGACGACTTCGTTTGAAGAGGCCAGCAGTTACTAGCTCTTCCCGCAGTTCGGGGATGTCTTCCAGTCGTGCTTCACCGAGTAAAAATTGGACTCCTTCCAGGTAGTTGGCCCATTCTTGGCTCTCTTCAATTTGTTGGTTGAGATGGCGAATGGCTTCCTTAAATTTCTGATAGCGCTTGAAGTAGCGTTGGGCATTTTGATTAGGCGTTAGGGCTTTGTCCAAGGTAATAGTGATTGGCTCGTCGGTATAGTAGTTGTGCAAGGTTACTTGATCTTGGTCATTTGGGACTTGACTGAGATAGGTGGTCAAGAGCTCTCCTTTTTGGCGATAGGATTCCGCCTTATCGGTGTCTGCCAATTCCTTTTCCAATTTTTCCAATTTGTCCAGAGTCTTTTTCAATTCTGAATCCACCCGACGAATAAGTTCGCCAGCCTGTTGTTGAACCCGATCTTTTTCGGCTTTTTCGGCAAAAAAGAAATCCAAGGTTTCAGATAAGGAGGAGAAGGACTGGTCTAAAGAGTCTGGAAAGGGAATTGGGGAGAAGGATTTGGTTGTCAAGCGTCCCTGACTTGGAGTCTGAAAGAAATGGCGGAAAGCATCGAGACGGGTCGAAGGAGAATCCTCCAACAGACTTTCTAGAGCTTGTGCGGTGTCCCGCCCCAATCCTTGAAATTGACCTTGTAGGGTCTTAGACTTGAGGTCAGTAGTCTGTAAAAAGGCGAAGAGTTCTTGGTCCTCAATGGTAAATGGATTGGCCCGCTCATCTGCTGGGGGTTGAATTGCCTGAGCGCCAGGGAGGATGGTTCTATAGGAGTTTTGACCAAAGCCAACGTGTTTAATAGCTTCTAAAATTTTGTTCTGGGATTGGTCCATTAATAAGATATTGCTGTGTTTTCCCATGAGCTCAATTTGCAAGATGGCCGCTTGACTGTCTCCAATCTCATCTTTATTTTGAGTGGTGATTCGGAGAACTCGATCGTTTTCAACTTGTTGGATATCTTGGATAATGGCCCCTTGCAGATGCTTACGGAGCACCATGATAAAGGTAGAAGGGTTGCTTGGGTTTTCAAAGGTCTGCTGGGTGAGTTGAATTCGGTTCATTGTCGGATGGACCGAAATCAGTAGGCGATGGTTCTTACCCTGGGACCGGATTTGGAGTATAAGCTCTTGGACAAAGGGTTGATTAATTTTTTGAATACGTCCGCCAATTAATTGAGTTGCTAATTCTTGTCTCATATGGTGGAGAAAAAATCCGTCAAAAGACATAGGAACCTCCTTGATTCTAGTCTTTTGATTATAGCAAAAAAAGTGCCAATAGAAAAAACTCTGACTTGACTTTTGCGTTATTCTTGCATAAACTGGGAGTAATTGATGCTGCTTGCACTTCGAATGAATGTTACTTATTTTTGAGATGTGTAAGTCTATGTTTAACGGATATGAGAAGGAGAATCTATGAAAAATAAAGCCTTATTGACGACCTTGTTGGCCTTTTTTGTACTCCTCGGAGTAGGAGTAGGGCAAGAACTAGGATGGTTCTCCTCTACAGGTCAGAGCCAAGCTGCCAAGGCAAAATTGGGAGTTCTTCAATTTGTTAGCCACCCTTCCTTGGACGAAATTTACCAAGGAATTCAGGCTGGATTGGAGGAAGAAGGCTATGGAGAGGAGAAGTTGGATATCCAATTTCTCAACGGCCAAGCTGACCAGAGTAAACTGACCTTGATGAGCCAACAATTGATTGAGGGAGGAAATCAGGTTCTCTTGGGAATTGCGACACCGGCGGTCCAATCCTTGGCCAATGCGAGTAAAGATTTGCCAATTATCATGGGAGCTGTTTCGGATCCAGTTGGTGCTAAATTAGTAGAAGATCCAGAACATCCAGGTGGCCTAGTGACAGGGGTTTCAGACCAAAACCCAGCAGTCCAACAGGTGGCTCTCATAAAGGAGCTAACACCAAATGTAAAAAAAGTTGGAGCCCTCTACTCTAGTGGCGAAGACAATTCTAAGTCGCAAGTTGCGGAGTTTAAAGAAGCTGCTGAAAAAGCAGGTTTAGAAGTCGTGGAACAGGCTGTTCCCTCGACCAATGAGCTCAATCAAGCTGTTGGAGTTTTAACCAGTAAAGTCGATGCCATTTGGGTTCCAATTGATAACACCATCGCCTCAGCCTTCTCCACGGTTGTAGCCGCAAACCAATCAGCTAAACTCCCTCTCTATCCAAGTGCAGGCGCAATGGTTGAAGCGGGTGGACTAGCTTCGGTTGTAGTGGATCAATTTGAACTTGGTCGAGCTACTGGAAAAATGACAGCTCGTGTTCTCAAGGGAGAAAAACCAGGGGACATTCCAGTTGAATTTTTCTCTCAAGGGAAACCAGTCCTTAATACCCAAGTCGCTCAAGAACTTGGGATTCGTATCCCAGAAGATATTAAAAAGGATGCTCAATTAGTGGAGATGAGTCAAACAGCAGAGTGATTCTTTTGTTGGGACTGGACAAATAATACTCGAAATAGTTCGAAATCTGAAAAGGCAATCCGATGAAGACAGAACTGAGGGTTCGGCGAAGAGGATTAACACATTCAGATTTTGAAATGTAATGAGTATAGTCTTTTAGTTTGCTTTTAGTACAAGGCAGCGAGTCGCAGGCAGTACTAAAGTACGGCAAGACGAGCTAACACAGTAATAAAAGACAAACTAAAAGAGTATATCATTTATTTGCAGAGGTTGGTACTATCTAGTCCAGCCTCTTTTTTCAACCAAAACTCCAAGCAGGCTTCGCCTGCTAACTCATGACGGAAAATTAGTTTAGGTATATAATAAAGATGAGCAATACAAATCCGTAAGTTTATTAGGGCTTTGCCGAGCCTGTAACTAAAACTGGATGA
>NZ_JADXDQ010000088.1:0-3733 GCF_015831295.1 Streptococcus sp. NLN64 | reverse complement strand
CTAAGCAAGCCATCGATGACGCAGCAGTAGCGAAGAAGGCAGAAATCGACGGTCGTGATGACTTGACGAAGGAAGAGAAAGACGCAGCTAAGTTTGAGGTTGATGCAGAAGCAACCAAAGCAAAAGACGCAGTAGATACAGCGAAGACAGATGCGGATGTAACAGCGGCGAAGGATTCAGGAGTTGATGCGATTAAAGCAGAAAATCCGACACCAGTAGCTAAGCCAGCAGCTAAGCAAGCCATTGATGACGCAGCAGCAACGAAGAAAGCAGAAATCGACGGTCGTGATGACTTGACGAAGGAAGAGAAAGATGCAGCTAAGGCAAAAGTTGATGCAGAAGCAACCAAAGCAAAAGATGCAGTAGATACAGCGAAGACAGATGCGGATGTAACGACGGCGAAGGATTCAGGAGTTGATGCGATTAAAGCAGAAAATCCAGATGCAGTAGCCAAGGAAGTGGCTAAAGCAGCTATTGACGAAGCTGCCCAAGCTAAGAAGTCTGAGATTGACGCTCGTCCTGATCTCACAGATGAAGAAAAATCAACCGCTAAATCTGATGTTGATACTAAGGCTGACCAAGCCAAACAAGCGATCGACGCTGCGACAACCAACGATGGTGTGACTTCCGCTAAAGATGCAGGAGTATCGGATATTAAGTCAGTGACCCCAGAGCCAGTAGCCAAGGAAGCGGCTAAAGCAGCGATCGACGACGCAGCAGCAGCGAAGAAAGCAGAGATCGACGGTCGTGATGACTTGACGAACGAAGAGAAATCAGCTGCTAAGTCTGAGGTTGATGCAGAAGCAACCAAAGCAAAAAACGCAGTAGATGCAGCGAAGACAGATGCGGATGTAACAGCGGCGAAGGATTCAGGAGCTGATGCGATTAAAGCAGAAAATCCATCTCCAGTAGCTAAGCCAGTAGCTAAGCAAGCCATCGATGACGCAGCAGCAACGAAGAAAGCAGAAATCGATGGTCGTGATGACTTGACGAAGGAAGAGAAAGACGCAGCTAAGGCAAAAGTTGATGCAGAAGCTATCAAAGCAAAAGACGCAGTAGATGCGGCTAAAACAGATGCGGATGTAACAGCGGCGAAGGATTCAGGAGTTGATGCGATTAAAGCAGAAAATCCATCTCCAGTAGCTAAGCCAGCAGCTAAGCAAGCCATTGATGACGCAGCAGCAGCGAAGAAAGCAGAGATCGACGGTCGTGATGACTTGACGAAGGAAGAGAAAGACGCAGCTAAGGCAAAGGTTGATGCAGAAGCAACCAAAGCAAAAGACGCAGTAGAGGCGGCTAAAACAGATGCGGATGTAACAGCGGTGAAGAATTCAGGAGTTGATGCGATTAAAGCAGAAAATCCAGATGCAGTAGCTAAGCCAGCAGCTAAGCAAGCCATCGATGACGCAGCAGCAACGAAGAAAGCAGAAATCGATGGTCGTGATGACTTGACGAAGGAAGAGAAAGACGCAACTAAGGCAAAAGTTGATGCAGAAGCTATCAAAGCAAAAGACGCAGTAGATGCGGCTAAAACAGATGCGGATGTAGCAGCGGCGAAGGATTCAGGAGTTGATGCGATTAAAGCAGAAAATCCATCTCCAGTAGCCAAGGGAGCGGCTAAAGCAGCTATTGACGAAGCTGCCCAAGCTAAGAAGTCTGAGATTGACGCTCGTCCTGATCTCACAGATGAAGAAAAAGCAACAGCTAAATCCGATGTTGATTCTAAAGCTACTGACGCGAAGAAAGCAATTGACGCTGCAACAACCAACGATGGCGTGACTTCCGCTAAAGATGCAGGAGTATCGGATATCAACTCAGTAAACCCATCTCCAGTAGCGAAGGATGCCGCTAAGAAAACGATCGATGAAGCTGCTCAAGCTAAGAAGTCTGAAATTGATGCTCGTCCTGATCTCACAGACGAAGAGAAGGCAGCTGCTAAATCAGAAGTTGATTCTAAAGTAACTGTCGCTAAGAAAGCTGTTGATGATGCGACAACCAACGATGCTGTATCATCTGCCAAAGACGCAGGCGTAACAGATATTAACTCAGTGAATCCATCTCCAGTAGCCAAGAAAGCGGCTAAAGCAGCTATTGACGAAGCTGCACAAGCTAAGAAAGACGAGATAGATGGGCGCACTGATTTAACAGATGAAGAAAAATCAACAGCTAAATCAGAAGTTGATTCTAAAGCCACTGACGCGAAGAAAGCTATTGATTTAGCAACAACCAACGCTGGAGTAACTTCCTCTAAGGATGCTGGTGTGAAAGATATCAATTCAGTAAATCCATCTCCGGTAGCCAAGGATGCCGCTAAGCAAGCCATCGATGACGCAGCAGCAACGAAGAAAGCAGAGATCGACGGTCGTGATGACTTGACGAAGGAAGAGAAAGACGCAGCTAAGGCGAAAGTTGATGGAGAAGCAACCAAAGCAAAAAACGCAGTAGATGCGGCTAAAACAGATGCGGATGTAACAGCGGCGAAGGATTCAGGAGTTGATGCGATTAAAGCAGAAAATCCATCTCCAGTAGCCAAGGGAGCGGCTAAAGCAGCTATTGACGAAGCTGCCCAAGCTAAGAAGTCTGAGATTGACGCTCGTCCTGATCTCACAGATGAAGAAAAAGCAACAGCTAAATCCGATGTTGATTCTAAAGCCACTGACGCGAAGAAAGCAATTGACGCTGCAACAACCAACGATGGCGTGACTTCCGCTAAAGATGCAGGAGTATCGGATATCAACTCAGTAAACCCATCTCCAGTAGCGAAGGATGCCGCTAAGAAAACGATCGATGAAGCTGCTCAAGCTAAGAAAGACGAGATAGATGCGCGCACTGATTTAACAGATGAAGAAAAATCAACAGCTAAATCAGAAGTCGATTCTAAAGCTGTCCAAGCCAAACAAGCGATCGACGCTGCGACAACCAACGATGGAGTAACTTTCGCTAAGGATGCTGGTGCAACAGACATAAACTCAGTGAATCCATCTCCAGTAGCGAAGAATGCCGCTAAGAAAGCGATCGATGACGCGGCAGCAGCGAAGAAAGCAGAGATCGACGGTCGTGATGACTTGACGAACGAAGAGAAATCAGCTGCTAAGTCTGAGGTTGATGCAGAAGCAACCAAAGCAAAAGACGCAGTAGATGCAGCGAAGACAGATGCGGATGTAACAGCGGCGAAGGATTCAGGAGTTGATGCGATTAAAGCAGAAAATCCATCTCCAGTAGCTAAGCCAGTAGCTAAGCAAGCCATCGATGACGCAGCAGCAGCGAAGAAAGCAGAGATCGACGGACGCTCAGATCTAACTGACGAAGAGAAGGCAACCGCTAAGTCTGAGGTTGATACCAAAGCAACTGTCGCTAAGAAAGCTGTTGATGATGCGACAACCAACGATGCTGTATCATCTGCCAAAGACACTGGTGTAACAGACATAAACTCAGTGAATCCATCTCCAGTGGCTAAGGATGAAGCTAAGAAAGCGATCAATGATGCTGCACAAGCTAAGAAGTCTGAGATTGACGCTCGTCCTGATCTCACAGATGAAGAAAAATCAACCGCTAAATCAGAAGTTGATTCTAAAGCCACTGACGCGAAGAAAGCCATCGATAACGCAACAACCAACGCTGGTGTGTCATCTTCCAAAGACGCAGGCGTAACAAATATTAACTCAGTAAATCCATCTCCAGTAGCCAAGGAAGCGGCTAAAGCAGCTATTGACGAAGCTGCCCAAGCGAAGAA
>NZ_JADXDQ010000087.1:0-3811 GCF_015831295.1 Streptococcus sp. NLN64 | reverse complement strand
AATTTCTCGAAAATCTCTGATACAATAGTCATAGGTTCTATATCCTTTCGGGTTGATTTTGCACTTCCTAGGATATAGGACTTTTTTATTTTTTCAATCGGCTACCGAGAATTATTTTACACTAACCCTCACTTCATTTCCTGATGAGTGGTTACCTTACGCTCCTTTGGACAATACTTGAGCACCTCAATCCGATCTGGATGCGATTGAGGATTCTTACTACTGATATAATTTTGACTACCACAAGATTGGCAGCGTAATTGAATTTTAATTCTCATATTCTCTCATTTATCGGTTAAAAACCTTCCCTCAAATCAGACAAGGCCTGATCAATTTGCTGGTGAAGTTGTCCAAGACTGCCACGATTGTCTAGGATAAGACTGGCTAAAGGCCTTTTCTGTTCCAAAGACCACTGACTAGCCAAACGCTTATGGGCTTCCTGCTCAGACAGATTATTCCGCCGCATCAACCGCTCTAGCTGGGTAGCCTCATCCACATAGACCAGCCAAATCGACTCGAACCAGTCCTCATAATCCTCCTCGAACAAAAGCGGGATGTCAAAAAAGACCACCTGCCCAGACCTCTGAGCCTGCTCCCATTCAGCTGCCAAAGCCTCTCGAATCACGCGCCCTTGCTCCCGCTTAGACCAAGCACGCAAATCCGCATCCGAGAAAAAACGTTGCGCTAATAGGGAGCGATTCAACTCTCCTGACTCTTCTAAAATCCCATCGCCTAAGTAATCCACTAGAAGCTGATAAAGAGCACCACCGGGAGCCTGTAATTCATGCACCACATGGTCTGCATCTACCACCTTGTAACCTAGTTCCCGTAAATAATAGGTGACTTGGCTTTTGCCAGAAGCAATACCACCCGTTAAACCTATGATCTTGGATTTCATCATTTTTGACACCGGGGACAAACATGTGTCCCCCTTCCTCCAACTTTGATTTTTTCAATCGGATGACCACAACGAGGACAGGGCTGACCTTCCTGACCATAGACTTTTAGGGTTTCCTGCATGGTCCCTGCCTGCCCAAAAGCATTTTTATAAGTACGAATCGTCGAACCACCACGAGCCACTCCCTCAGCCAAGGTTTCAATAATAGCCCGGCGAAGTTGGCCAGCTTTTTGAGCTGATAAGCTCGAAGCCGAGCGCGTGGGATGAATCCTGGCCTTCCACAAAACCTCATCCACATAGATATTCCCTAAACCAGCTACCAGCCGCTGCTCTAAAAGGAGAGGCTTCACAGGTTTTCGCGACTTCCCTAATCCCTCTCGAAATTCCTTAAGAAGAAAGGTTTCTTCAACTGGTTCTGGACCTAGTTTCTTGGACTGAAAATAGGCTGCTAAATCTGCCTTGGGTAAATAGTCCAAGGTTCCAAACTTCCGAACGTCCTGATAAACCAAACGAGAACCATCTTCAAAATCAATCAGAACATGCTGGTGTTTCAAGGGTTCTTGAGCTACTTCTTGAAAGAAAAACTTCCCTTCCATCCGCAGATGAGACAAAAGAACATGTTGCCCCAAATCAAAAATGAGGTACTTGCCCCGTCTCTGGACATCTTGAATTTTCTGTCCTAGCAAGTCATGTGCTAAAGCATCAGCTCCAGTCCGTACCATAGGTGGATAAAGGATGATCACTTGGGAAATGACTTTCCCTCGTAACAATGGAGAAAGACCGCGGCGAACGGTCTCTACTTCAGGTAATTCTGGCATTAGTATTCCTTTTCGTTATAACCAAAATCGGCCAAATCCAATTTCTTATCTCGCCAATTTTTCTTCACTTTAACCCAGGTTTCTAAGAAGACCTTGTCTCCTAACATGGTTTCAATATCCTTCCGGGCTAGGGTTCCAATTTTCTTGAGCATAGCTCCACCCTTACCGATCACGATCCCTTTTTGACTAGAGCGTTCTACCATAATAGTAGCCTGGATGTGAATTTTATCTGTCTCCTCATCGCGCTTCATGCTGTCAACCACCACAGCAATCGAGTGGGGAACTTCCTCACGTGTCAGATGAAGCACCTTCTCACGAATCATCTCAGATACGAGGAAACGCTCTGGGTGGTCTGTAATCATGTCCTCTGGGAAGTATTGCACTCCCTCTTCAAGGTTTTCGGACAGGACATCAATTAAGTGGGACACATTGTTCCCTTGAAGGGCCGAGATCGGAATAATTTCCTTGAACTCCATCTGATCCTTGAAGTCCTGGATTTGATCCAACAGTTGTTCAGGATTCACTTTATCCAATTTATTCACAACTAGAATCACAGGAACCTTAGCCTGTTTCAGGCGTTCCATAATCATATCATCCCCCTTACCGCGAGGCTCATCAGCTGGCACCATAAAGAGGACGGTATCTACCTCACGAAGGGTTGAGTAAGCTGCATCGACCATGAAATCGCCCAAAGCCGTTTTAGGCTTGTGAATACCAGGGGTATCAATAAAGACGATTTGTTCCTCTGGGGTCGTATAAATCCCCATAATTTTATTTCGTGTCGTTTGCGCTTTATCACTCATGATGGCAATTTTTTGCCCCATAACATGATTCAAAAAGGTCGATTTTCCAACATTCGGACGACCTAGAATCGCCACAAAACCTGATTTAAAAGACATTCATTCTCCTTCATTCTTTAAAAAAATAGATTCCAAATTTTGGGGACAAAAATAATAAGCCCCGTAATCACAGCATAGCCAGAAAAGAACAAAACCGCTCCTGCAGCCATGTCCTTTGCATGTTTAGCCAGCATCGAAAAATGATAATTAGAAGCCAAATCCACGACATTCTCAATCGCTGAGTTGACAATTTCTAGAGTAATCACCATAAAGACACTCAGCAACAAAAAGAGCCACTCAATCGCCGAAACTTGAAAAATCAAGCCTGCCACAACAACGAGAATTCCCGAAACCAAATGCTTGCGCATATTAGCCTCTTCTTTAAAAGCCGTGGCAATTCCGGTTAGGGCAAACTCTAAACTAGAGATGAGATCTCGATTTTTCCACTTGCGTTTATTCCCTTGTGAGTCCATAAGCTGTCAATATCTCTTCCTGTAATCCAAACATTTCTGCTTCTTCTTCCGGGGTGTAATGGTCATAACCATTGATATGTAAAAAACCATGAACAGCCAAAAAGCCCATTTCCCGTTCATAAGAATGGCCATAATCCTCAGCCTGCTCTAAAGCCCGGTCTACTGAAATGTACAGTTCTCCAATGTAGGCATCGAACTCACCCATGAGTTCCGCTAAGTCTGCCTCGTCCATGTCCATATCTTCAAAAGAGATCGACTCTTCTGGCTTATACTCCAAACTGACAACATCAGTCGGCCGGTCCATTCCACGATATTCCAGATTCACTTGATGGATGCGCTCGTTATCTACAAAAGTGATGGCCATTTCCTTGTCTTCTTTTCCAATTCGCTTGGCTGCCGATTGCACCAGCTTTTCAATATCAACCATCATATCCCTGGACACGCGCCCAGTCTCGTCTTGCATTTCAATATACATGGAAAATCCTCATTCATATCTATTATTTCCATTATAGCACATCCCCAGTCCGTCTGTCTGAAAATCACCTATTGACCTACCCTAAATCGATCCAATTTTACCGTTCAGGACGTTTTGAAGACATTTCAGAACATCTGGGTTAGATTTTAAGATTTTGGAAGTAAAATAGAAGAAAATTTACCCCAAATTATTCATACCTAACTTAAAAACCTTCCAGAAACCGTATTGATCACAGGGTTTCTGGAAGATTCTGCTTTTCACCCATTGGGTGAAACATTCGACTAGACAAAAAAGGATTTCCCCTTTAT
>NZ_JADXDQ010000086.1:0-4287 GCF_015831295.1 Streptococcus sp. NLN64 | reverse complement strand
CATCTTTATTTATAGAAAAGCTTGATCGTTCATAAAAATCATCAGAATTGCAATTGTTTATTGCTTGTTTCTGATGATTTTTTTGATAGTTACGCAAAGATATTCAGGGTATGAATAATTCGGGTTAAAGATTAACAACAAGCGATCCGCCTCCCCATCGTATTCCATATGGGCTCGCTCATTCTTATCCAGCGCATACTCCATCAATTCTGTATCCAGCTGATAGTCTTCCAACTCTTTTCGATTGAGAGGCCCTTTATCAGACCGAACTACAATCCAGCTATACTCCTGCTCTTTTCCAAACTGTTCTTCAATCATACAATCCCTACTTTTCCATACTCATATAATCCGCTATCTCAAAAAACCAACCTGTAACACTCATTGCATTTCAAATCTGAATGCGGTAATCCTCTTCGCCGAACTTATTGATAAGATTCAACAGGTATCCAGACCTGTTGAACTATCTTCATCAGATTGAAGGCAAGCGATGCTTGCTTTATTACCTATAAAAATATCACTCCAATTTCTGGATTAATATTCATTTCAGAATTCGAACTGTTTCGAGTATAAAATCATCGACCAACCTCCGAGAGCAGATTTTGAAATAGAATCCATAAACTTACTTCTAGTATAAGAAAAAAGAAAGTCCCTGTCTATGGCAATCCAAACACCATCGACCTACTCCAAAAAGTGACTGGAACAAAATGATACTCATTACATTTCAAAGTCTGAATGTGTTAATCCTCTTCGCCGAACTATAGTTCAGCCTTCATCAGATAGCCTTTTCAGATTTCGAACTGTTTCGAGTATTATCAAACTCCTCTGTTACTTCGTGAAATTTCTTTGACGCAAAAATCCCTGAGTTCAATTGAACTCAGGGACTACAACTTATTCAGGACGAGAAAGGCGCTCCACATCAGCTTTCAAATCTGCAATAAAGTCTGCGATAGACTTGGTTTCAGTTTGCTTGCTGCCGTAACGACGAACGTTAACCGATTTGTCTTCCATTTCTTTATCCCCAACAATCAATTGGTAAGGAACTTTTTGAGTTTGGCTTTGACGAATCTTGTATTGCATTTTCTCGTTACGCTCATCCACATGAACACGGAAGCCAAGATCTTTCAATTCTTTGGCTACTTCCCAGGCATAATCTGCATGGGCTTCATTTGAAATCGGGATAAGGGTTACTTGAGTGGGTGCCAACCAAGTTGGGAAGGCTCCTTTGTAAGTTTCAATCAAGTAAGCCACAAAACGTTCCATGGTGGAAACAATTCCACGGTGAATCATGACTGGACGGTGTTCTTCACCATCTGCTCCGATGTAAGTCAATTCAAAGCGTTCTGGCAAGAGGAAGTCTAGTTGGATAGTTGACAGTGTTTCCTCATTTCCCAAAGCAGTTTTAACTTGCACATCCAGTTTTGGACCATAGAATGCCGCTTCACCTTCTGCCTCAAAGTAGTCGAGTTCCAAGTCATCCATGGCTGCTTTCAACATGCGTTGAGCATTTTCCCACATTTCATCATTATCGTAGTATTTTTCCTTATCTTCAGGATCACGATAAGAAAGGCGGAAACGATAATCAGTAATATTGAAATCTTCGTATACACTGATCATCAACTCCAATACTTTCTTGAATTCTTCTTGAATCTGTTCTGGAGTTACAAAGAGGTGAGCATCATTCAAGGTCATTTCACGTACACGTTGAAGACCTGATAGTGCACCTGATTTCTCAAAACGGTGCATCATTCCCAACTCAGCAATACGAATTGGCAACTCACGGTAAGAATGCACATGGTTGCGATAAATTTGAATGTGGTGCGGACAGTTCATAGGACGTAGAACAAAGGACTCGCCATCACCCATATCCATCACTGGGAACATATCATCTTTATAGTGATCCCAGTGTCCAGAAATCTTATAGAGCTCAGAACTTGCTACTGGTGGTGTGTAAACATGATCGTAACCAGCCGCCACTTCACGGTCAATAATATAACGCTCCACTACGCGACGGATAGTTGCCCCATTTGGCAACCAGAATGGCAGACCTTGTCCCACTTCTTGACTAATCATGAAGAGATCCAATTCCTTACCAAGCTTACGGTGATCCCGCTCTTTGGCCTCTTCACGCATCTTGAGGTAAGCATCCTGCTCTTTTTTATTAAACCAAGCAGTACCATAAATCCGTTGCATCATTGGATTTTCGCTCTTACCACGCCAGTAAGCACCGGCTACATTCAACAAGTGGAACACTTGGATATGGCCAGTAGTTGGCACGTGAGGACCACGACAGAGATCCACATACTCACCTTGTTGGTAGATGGTCAAACCACCCTCATCATCCTTGTGCTCTTCAATCAATTCCAATTTATAAGGATCATTGTGGAAGATTTCTTTCGCTTCTTCCTTGGAAACTTCAGAACGCACACTTGGGAAATTTTCCTTGACGATTTTGTGCATTTCTTCTTCAATTTTGGCCAAATCTTCATTGGAAATTTGCCCCGCTTCGTTATCGGTATCATAGTAGAAACCGTCTTGGATCGCCGGACCGACCCCTAGGCGAATGTCTGGGAAATGACGCTTAGCCGCTTGGGCAAACAAGTGGGCTGCAGAGTGACGCAAAATGGGAAGAGCATCTTCGTGGTCAGGGGTCACAATTTCCAAATCTCCATCCTCGTGAATAGCACGAGTGGTATCAATCAACTTACCATTCAATTTACCGGCCAACGCTTTTTTAGCCAAGGACTTGCTGATGCCTTCTGCAATCTCAACAGTAGTAATACCATCCTGATACTCACGGACAGCACCATCAGGGAATGTAATTTTTACCATATTTCTACTCCTTTTAAATTTATTAGACCTACTCGAGCCAAACAAAAAAAGCGACCTCCTCTCAAAAAGGACGTCGCAACGTGGTTCCACCTTTGTTTATACCCAAAAATCCTGAGTACCTCATTCTTGGTTCTAACGTAACCACCGTTTTATGTTTGCATAAAATAGTACCGAGTAGTATCTTTTAACCCCTCTATGCACTTCCAGCAACCGTGCACTCTCTTAAAGAAGTTCCGTTAAAAGACGTGTCTCTATAAGCATTATACCAAACCCCTCGAAAAAAACAAGGAAAATCTAGCTTTTTCTCCGCCCTGTATCATTCGAAAGTGATAATGTCTTAAGTAAATCGAATATGAAAATGTCCTCTGTGTTACATTAGAAAGATGAGGAAAATAGTTTTAACAATGTCTGAAGATAAAAAATATCAAGTGATCAAGCAAGTAGCTGATGGAAACAAGAATAAAAAACGAGCAGCCGTAAAATTAGGAATATCCGTACGCCATGTAAATAGACTTCTTAAAGTCTATCACGAAAAAGGAAAGGCTGGCTTCGTACATGGAAACCGTTCTAAAAAACCAAAACATACCATCCCCATTGAACATCGAACTATTATCGTAGAAAGGTTCCTACAATTTTCTAACCTGAAGCCCAATATTGTCCATTTCTGTGAAATACTTGAAGAGGAATATGGCTTTTCTTACTCTGACACCACTGTTCGACACATTCTCTACAAAGCAGGACATCTCTCACCTAAAGCTCACCGAAAAACTCGAAGAAGATTCAAAGAAGAAATGAAAGAAAAGCAAAATACCAAAGACAAGAACTTAAATCAAATGACCCCACCTCCAATCGCTAGTGATTTGATAGAAGAACCAGGAAAACAACACCCCTCACGACCAAGAAGGAAATACAGAGGGGAACTTATTCAAATGGACGCCAGTCAGCTTGTCTGGTTTGGTGAAATCGAAACACATCTTCATGTAGCTGTCGACGATGCTTCTGGAGATATTGTAGGAGCCTACTTCGACTATCAAGAAACCCTAAAGGGCTACTTCAATGTCTTAAATCAGATTCTTGTCAAGCATGGCATTCCTATGGAGTTTCTTACTGACAGGCGAACGGTTTTTGAATATCAGAGTAAAAAGATGAAAAAAGCTGAAGAACACACTCTCACTCAATTTGGATTTGCTTGCCAACAGCTGGGCATCGACCTTGATACAACTTCAATCGCTGAGAAGAAGGGAAGGGTGGAAAGACTGAATCAAACATTACAATCTCGATTAGCTGTTGATCTTCAGAGAAAAGGCATTCAATCTCTGGAAGAGGCTAATACCCCAATTATTCATACCTAACTTAAAAACCTTCCAGAAACCGTATTGATCACAGGGTTTCTGGAAGGTTCTGCTTTTCACCCATTGGGTGAAACATTCGACTAGACAAAAAAGGATTTCCCCTTTA
>NZ_JADXDQ010000085.1:0-4466 GCF_015831295.1 Streptococcus sp. NLN64 | reverse complement strand
AGTTAGCAGGCGAAGCCTGCTTGGAGTTTTAGTTTGCTTTTAGTACAAGGCAGCGAGTCGCAGACAGTACTGAAGTACGGCAAGACGAGCTAACACAGTAATAAAAGATAAACTAAAAGAGTATAAAAGCGACCGAAAGTGCCAATCAACCACTGCGTCAAAGCGAATTCACTAACTAAAATAGGAAGGTTGAGGTTTTTGCCCCAACCTCTTTTTGTTTCTTTAAACACAAGTTGTTGATTTATTGTTTGCTTATGTGTATAATGTAAACAAATAAACAACAAGTGGAGGTGCGCCATGAGAGTGATTGTGGGTGCGGATCCAGCGGGGAAAGGCTTGCTGGAGGAGGTTCAGTCCCATTTAGAGAGTTTGGGTTACCAGGTTTTGGATGTGAGCCAGGGTGTTGATTTTGTGGACACGACTTTGGCGGTTGTGCAAGAGCTGCTGACGGATCCGGAGGCGCTGGGGCTGGTGGTCGATGCCTTTGGTCAAGGGCCATTCATGGTAGCAACCAAGGTCAAGGGGATGGTTGCGGCGGTGGTGTCTGATGAGCGCTCGGCTTACATGACGCGAGAGCACAACAATGCTCGTCTGCTGACTTTTGGAAGCGAGGTCCTTGGTTCTTCTTTGGCCAAAAACATCGCTCTGAATTTTGTGGAAGGCCACTATGATGGTGGCCGCCATCAGATTCGCGTGGACATGTTGAATAAAATGTGCTGATCGTGTCAGGGAGGAGGCGACAGATGAAAATTGCAATCGGTTGTGATCATATTGTGACAGATGAGAAGATAGCCTTGGTGGATTATTTGAAGGAAGCAGGGCATGAGGTGCTGGACTACGGGGCCTATGACCATGTGCGGACCCACTATCCTATTTATGGCAAGTTGGTGGGTGAGGCAGTGACCAGTGGACAGGCGGATGTGGGCATTTGTATTTGTGGTACAGGCATTGGCATTACCAATGCGGCCAACAAGGTTCCGGGAGTCCGAGCAGCCTTGGTCCGGGACATGTCCTCGGCCTTGTATGCCAAAGAGGTTTTAAATGCCAATGTTCTTGGATTTGGCGGTAAGATTACGGGTGAGTTCCTCATGCGGGATATCGTGCAAGCCTTTTTGGAAGCAGACTACCAATACAGTCCTCTGAGCCAGACGCTGTTGGAAAAAATAGCAGACTTGGAGCATCCAACACAAGACCAAGAGGATCCGGAGTTTTTCAAAGAGTTTCTTGAGAAATGGGATCGCGGCGAATACCAGGATTAGGAGCAGGAGGTGCCTATGATTATTACAGTAACCCTAAACCCCTCGATTGACGTAGCTTACCAGTTAGAGACTTTTCAGTTGGACGGGGTGAATCGTGTTCAGGATGTTCGGAAAACCGCGGGTGGCAAGGGATTGAATGTGACCCGTGTCCTACAACAGCTAGGGGATCCCGTTTTGGCTACGGGATTTCTTGGGGGAGGATTAGGTCAGGTTCTGGCTCAAGAGTTAGACCGACAAGGGATTGGTCATTCCTTCCAGGAAATTGCGGGGGAAACCCGTAATTGTGTGGCTGTTTTACACCAAGGTCAGCAAACAGAGATTTTAGAGCAGGGGCCGGAGATTAGTCCAGAGGAGGCTCAGGCTTTTACAGCTCATTTCAAGGAGCTTTTAGCAGAGGCTCAATGGGTGGTCTTCTCCGGTAGTCTGCCTAAGGGCTTGCCGGTTGACTTCTATGTTTCTTTGATTGCGCTTTGCCAGGAAGCGGGGGTCGGTGTGCTCTTGGATACGTCAGGGGCTACTTTAGAAGCGGTCTTGGAAAGTTCTGTTCGTCCAAATCTGATTAAGCCCAATTTAGAGGAGTTGAGTCAGTTGGTGGGTCGGGAAGTTAGTCTGGACTTGGCTGACTTGAAAGCTCTTTTGGCTCATGAACGCTTTGCCGGGATTGACTGGATTGTTGTCTCTCTTGGCGCCGCAGGCGCTTTTGCCAAACATGGAGACCATTATTATCGGGTCCGGATTCCAAAAATAGAGGTGGTGAATCCAGTTGGGTCGGGTGATTCCACGGTGGCGGGTCTGGCATCAGGGCTTTCACAAGGATTGGCGGATGCGGACGTGCTTAAGCGCGGAAACTTGCTGGGGATGCTCAATGCGCAAGAGGAGGCGACGGGCTTTGTGAATTTGGACAAGGCGGCGGACTTGCTTGAGCAGATTGAAGTGGAAGAGGTGTGAGATGGAATTGGAAAAGTTGACTACTGAGACGGGTTTGATCTCGGCCTTGGCCTTTGACCAACGGGGAGCATTGAAAAAGATGTTGGCCCAGCATCAGGAGACGGAGTCGACTGCTGAGCAAATGGAGATTCTGAAACGCTTGGTGTCTGAGGAATTGACCCCTTATGCTTCCTCCATTCTGCTAGATCCGGAATTTGGCCTGCCAGCAGCACAGGTGCGGGCGGAGTCTGCAGGACTTTTGCTGGCTTATGAAAAGACGGGCTATGATACGAACTCTAGTAGTCGCTTGCCGGATTGTTTGGAGGAGTGGTCTGTTTTACGCCTCAAGGAGGCGGAAGCGGATGCTGTGAAATTCTTGCTTTATTATGATGTGGATGGAAATTCGCAGGTCAACCAACAGAAGCAGGCTTATGTCGAACGTTTGGGCTCAGAATGTCGGGCCGAGGGACTTCCCTTCTTCTTGGAAATTGTCTCCTATGATGAGCAGTTGGCTGATACGACTGGTTTGGACTATGCTCGAATCAAACCGCATAAGGTGAATCAAGCGATGGAGGTCTTCTCGGATTCCCGTTTTGGAGTAACGGTACTCAAAGTCGAGGTTCCGGTCAATATGAACTTTGTAGAGGGATTTGCACAAGGGGAGATAGCCTATAGTCGAGCCGAGGCAGCAGAGTATTTCCGCCAGCAGGAAGCGGCTACCCACTTACCTTACATTTACCTATCTGCCGGTGTATCTGCCCAATTGTTCCAGGAAACACTCATTTTTGCGGCGGAAGCTGGTGCTCGTTTTAATGGCGTTTTGTGTGGACGGGCCACTTGGGCTGGCGTCGTACCTGTCTATGTTCAGCAGGGTGAAGAAGCTGCGCGTGACTGGCTGCGGACGGTCGGCCGTGAGAACCTAGAAAGCTTGAATCGGGTATTAGCTAAAACAGCTACGCCGGTTTAAAAGAAAGGGTTTACATAATTTCCAACAATATGTTATAATGAATTCAATAGCATGAATAGGGTGGATTGTAACTAATTCGATTAGGCAAGACTACAGATGAATCAGAGGACAGAGGTTCTCGGTTTGTTTGTAGTCTTTTTCTTTTTCTAGAATTATACTTAACTAATTTCAAAATCAGAATACTCGCGGAATTTCAAAAAAATGATGGGAAAGCCGATGACGGTAGTTCAACAGGTCTGGGAGACCTGTTGAATATTCTCGATGGGGCGTGTATGCACGCAATCAGTAAGTTCACCGAAGAGGCTTGACAACGTCAGAATTTGAAATTCAATGAGTATTAGAAAGGAGGAAGTATGTATCGCGTCCTACAGAGTCTGAATAACAATGCAGCCTTGGTTAAAAATGAAAGAGGGGAGCAGGCTGTGGTCATGGGACTGGGGATTGCCTTTCAAAAGCGAAAGGGAGATCTTCTAAGACCGGAAAAAGTAGAAACAGTTTTCTCGCTCCATAATGAAGAAGCCAAGGAAAATTTTCTAACCTTGCTCAAGGATATCCCCTTAGATTTTATTACGGCTAGTTATTCGGTTATTCATTACTTGGTCGACCACTATCATTATCCTGTACAGGAATACCTCTATGTGACCCTGACGGATCATATGCGCTGTTCCTATCAAGCGCTCCTGAAGGGGACTTATCAGGAGAGTCATTTACCGGATATGTCTAGCCAATACCCTTTGGAATACCAGATGGCCCAAGAGGCTCTTGCCCTCTTTCGGCAAAAACTATCTGAAGAATTTCCTCAGGATGAGGTGGGGCGGATTGCTTTACATCTCATCAATGCTAAGGGTGAGACCTTGCCGGATACCCATCAGGAACAGGAGTTGGGTAAGCAGATCATGGAAAAGGTGGAGGAGGTTTTGCAAGAACAGGGCATTCGCAGGCAGACATCCAACAGTAATTTTTATGATCGGTTTATGTTGCACTTGTCCTATTTCCTCAGTAATTTAGAGCGTGGAAACGAGCAGGCGATTTCTTTGGATGACCTAGATCAGTCGATCCGGAAGACCCATCCCCAGGCTTATGAGATTGGGAGTCAGATTTTTGCTCTGATTCAGGAAGTGGTGGACCAGCCGATTCCCAATACGGAGCGGTTTTACTTGGTTTTACATATTCAACGTTTATTGTAAAAAAGTCTAGTGGTGAAAAGTCAAGTTCAAAGTTCTGAGCAGTTACTCTTTTTTTCAGAAAAAAGGGCGCACTGAAAAGAGCTAGCGAAAAATGATGTTTTTCAACCAATTTTCACTAGATTTTCA
>NZ_JADXDQ010000084.1:0-4522 GCF_015831295.1 Streptococcus sp. NLN64 | reverse complement strand
GCTTTCTCATCTTTATACAATAGAGTTTCCCAAAGAGGAAGTAAGATGAAGGCTGTTATCGCTTGTGCTCATAAGATACTAAGAATTGTCTACAAACTTTTGAAAACACATCAAACTTATGAAGCAGTCAAAGCATTAGGGATGCGGCAACATCCTTAAGACATCTTTAAATATGTTCACCTTAAGTATAACACAGATAGTGTTTTTTTGCGCTTTTTTACTGTGTTATTTTCAAATAAAAGACTATACCACCCTTATTCATATCTCCTTCAGGAAAGCAGAAGAAGCCTACTCCTGCTCTTCATTTTCCTAGAGATTAGCCTCAAAGTGGTCTGTTTTCTTCCTATAAAAGACATAACTTAATAATATATTAAAAAATTCGTATTTTGTCAAGATATTTTTAAGTTTTTATGGTAAAATCTTAATAGAGGGAAGGAAAGTGAGGTGATATATAGCATGGCAATCCCAAAGTATCAACAAATCAAAGATGAACTCAAGCACAAAATTATCTCCGGTCAATTTGAAAATGGAGATAAATTTTATACCGAAGCCGAGTTGATTGATATGTATAATGTTAGTTCAATTACGGTTGTACGGGCCTTGAACGATCTAGCTAAAGACGGTTACATCGTCCGCCAACAGGGGAAAGGTACCTTTGTATCCCGAGCTGGTGATCATAAACTCATCGAATATTCTGATGCTGATTTTCTTGAGGGTAAAGTCGATGAAGTGACGGTCCTATCTATCACACGGGATAATAATCCTGAGTTCATCGCAAAACTTGGACTTGGCCCAATGCACTACTACTATAAGATCGAACGGATGCGTACAGCGGATGGTACCCCTTATGTTTTCCATGAATCTTATATCCCAGAGCAGTATATCAATGCCAATTATCCGGACTTGAGTTACTATAGCTCTATCTACGACCGGTTTAAGTTTGACTACCATATTCATCTCAATGATGAAAAGTTTGAGGAGACAACTGAAATTCTCTTTCCAACAGAGTCTGCAATTAGCAAACGCCTAGAGGTTGCTGAAGAATTTCCAACTGTCCTTCAAACCAAAACCACGCGCCTTGAATCAACTGGTCAAATTTTGGAATACCGTAAAACCTATAAACGTGGTGATTACTTCAAGTTCACCCTCCTGTCACGGAATCAATGAACTATGAGCAATGACCGAATTCAAAAAACACCGAAAAAAGGGCCCACTTCTCACCCAGGAGAAGACAGGCCCTTTTTGTTTATACTCGAAACAGTTCGAAATCTGAAACGAATTTTAATCCAGGAATTGGATTAAAATTAATACGTAATGAGGCGAGCATCGCTTGCAATCCATCCGATGAAGATAGTTCAACAGGTCTGGGAGACCTGTTGAATCTTATCAATAAGGCGTGCAAGGCACGCAATCAATAAGTTCGGCGAAGAGGATTACCACATTCAGATTTTGAAATGTAATGAGTATTATAGTCCCAAACGAGTGAAAATAGCATCTACTCCGCTTGTATAATAGTCTGGATTAAAAATGTCTTCAATTTCCGCTGGGGTGAGATAGGAAGTGATTTCTGAATCTTCTAGTAGAAGAGATTTAAAATCAACCTGATGATCCCAGGCTTGAGCCGTTTTGGGCTGAACCAAGTCATAGGCGGCTTCCCGCGTCATTCCCTTTTCAATCAAAGATAATAAAACACGCTGGCTGTAGATAAGGCCGAAGGTGGCATCCATGTTCCGGCGCATATTCTCAGGAAATACGGTCAAATTCTGGACAATACGGCCAAAGCGATTGAGCATGTAGTCCAAAAGAATGGTTGAATCTGGAGCGATAATACGCTCTGCTGAAGAATGAGAGATGTCTCGCTCGTGCCAAAGCACCACATCTTCCATGGCAGTCACCATATGACCGCGCAAGACACGCGCCAAGCCTGTCATATTCTCAGATCCAATAGGATTACGTTTGTGAGGCATGGCTGAGCTTCCTTTTTGCCCCTTGGCAAAGAACTCCTCCACCTCCCGTTGCTCGGACTTCTGTAGGCCCCGTATTTCGGTCGCCATCCGCTCAATCGAGGTCGCAATCAAGGCTAGGCAATTGAAGTAATCGGCATGTAAATCCCGCGGTAGAACCTGAGTGGAGATTTCTTGTGGACGAATCCCCAAACGTTCACAGACGTACTCTTCCACAAAAGGAGGGATATTGGCGAAATTCCCAACGGCACCTGAAATCTTCCCAGCTTCAACCCCCTCAGCAACCAGGTTAAAGCGTTCCAAATTGCGCTTCATTTCACTGTACCAGGTTGCCAGCTTCAAGCCAAAGGTCGTAGGCTCCGCATGAACCCCGTGGGTCCGGCCCATCATAATCGTGTATTTGTGTTCACGCGCCCTCTCTGCAAGAATGCCCAAGAAATTCTCTAAATCCTGACGCAAAATCGCATTGGCCTGCTTATAGAGATAACCATAAGCCGTATCGACCACATCCGTTGAGGTCAACCCAAAGTGAACCCACTTACTCTCCTCGCCCAGAGATTCTGAAACGGCTCGCGTAAAGGCCACCACATCATGATGGGTCTCCTGTTCAATTTCTAAAATCCGCTCAACCTCAAAGCTCCCCTTCTCCCGCAACAAGGCCACATCTTCCTTAGGAATTTCCCCCAACTCAGCCCAAGCCTCAGCGGCTAAAATCTCAACTTCCAACCAAGCTTGGTACTTATTTTCCTCCGACCAAATGGCCCCCATTTCTGGCCGCGTATACCGTTCTAACATGTCGTCCTCCTCCAAGTATTCTCCTACCAGTTTACCTTATTTACAACTTTTTCTCCAGTCATTCCGAATGAATAGAAAAAGACAGACAGGAGAAGCCCATGTATCCAAGCAATCCCATTCAAGAAGCCCTTCGCCCTAGCCAATCCGTCCAAGTTACCTTATTGGATTCCCAGCAGGTGAAGCTGATTTTTCCTATGGTAAAAAAAGAGAGACCTCTGACCCTTCAAATCTGGACTAACCAAGACCCAAAGAACTGGCACTACTTCCCCCTTGAGCAAGAGAAAGAACACCCAGACTTAACCC
Source organism: Streptococcus sp. NLN64 (assembly GCF_015831295.1). Classification (NCBI taxonomy): domain Bacteria; kingdom Bacillati; phylum Bacillota; class Bacilli; order Lactobacillales; family Streptococcaceae; genus Streptococcus; species Streptococcus sp. NLN64. Next base: position 1,460 of record NZ_JADXDQ010000084.1, on the reverse strand, counting down.
TAAACCTCAAAGACTTTCCACCTGACTCCGGTCCCTACACCTATCGGCTCCAAGGACCCCACGGGCAAATCCTTCAAAGCGGTACCTTGCTTCTCCCCTCAACTCCAGACAGCAAGAAGAACCCACAAGATTTAAAACCACGCACCCAATTTTCATCCGCCAAACTCGACCAAGGTCTCCTCCTCTTTCAACTCAAACCAGCCCCCCAGAGCCCTGCCATCCACAAGGCTAACCTGCGAATCACCCAAGACCAGCAGAATCCAAAAATCCTTCCCTTAACCCCAGAAAGACCAGACGGACTCTTGCAAACCCTTATCGATTTAAACCAAGACCTTTCTGCGACCCCTATCCAAGGTCAGATTGAAGTCACCTTTGCCAATGGTCAAAGCCAAACCTATCCCCTAGCAGACTATCACATCCCCCTCGACAAACTGGAAGCCCAAGTGCAACTCCAAGAGGAGGCCAACACCCTGCACCTCGAACTTTCCAGAGCCCAAGCCCTGGAACAAATCCAAGTCCTTCTCAACAATCAAACCTACTCCCTAACCAAGATCAGCCCAGCCCTTTACCAAACCAGCATCCAACTTCCACCAACAAAAAAGGCAACCATTCAAATCAAAGCCCTCAAACAAGGACAACCCCAAACCATCTACCACAAAACCTTTCAACCAGCACAAACAGAAAGCAAACACACTGACCTAGCGACAACTATTGAGGAAAGTAGTGACCACGACTTCCAGCCCCTCTACCCAGCACCAACCTACCCCACCGGCCAATGCACCTGGGGCGTCAAACGCCTGGTCCCCTGGGTTGGCGACTGGTGGGGCAACGGCGGCCAGTGGGCCACCTCAGCCCAAGCCCTTGGCTTCCGAACAGGACCAGAACCCCGCATCGGAGCCATCGCCTGCTGGGACGACGGTGGCTACGGACACGTAGCCCTCGTCACCCACGTAGCCTCCCCCCAAGCCATCCAAGTCAAAGAAGCCAACTACAACGGCCAAGGAGCCATCCGCAACTACCGCGGCTGGTTCGACCCCAGCCAAGGGCTGGGACATCTGACCTATATCTATCCACCTGGCAACTGATACTCATTAAATTTCAAAATCTGACGTTGTCAAGCCTCTTCGGTGAACCTCAGTTCTACCATCATCGGCTTTCCTAGTCATCTTTTTGAAATTTTTCGAGTATTCCGATTTAGAAGTTAGTTAAGTATGAAAACTCCCAAGAAAAAATTCCTTAAACCCCAATTATTCATACCTAACTTAAAAACCTTCCAGAAACCGTATTGATCACAGGGTTTCTGGAAGGTTCTGCTTTTCACCCATTGGGTGAGACATTCGACTAGACAAAAAAGGATTTCCCCTTTATGATATAAGTGAAAGCAAAACCACAAAAAGAAAGGAAATCCACATGTTCAGTCTAACAAATAATAATGCTAAAAACAAGAATTTTTCTTTTGA
>NZ_JADXDQ010000083.1:0-4585 GCF_015831295.1 Streptococcus sp. NLN64 | reverse complement strand
ACACTATTCCACAGGCAACCATACCAGTGTATGGTCCCAAGAGTTCAGCTATGGGACGCTTATCGAGTTTATTTTAGATCGTTCGGAAGGAATAAAGAAGCAGGTCTTCATACCGTAGTGGAATCATCAGCAGTTGAGAAACAACTGCTAAATGACGGAGATTTCGAGACCTTGGCTCGAAATCTAGTGATGCTAAGTGATTCGGGAATCGAATCACTTAGCCATTTACTAAAGGCTGCTTTGTAGAGAGCTTTGCTCTCCTTATCTTGTAACTCAGATAGCATACAATGCTATCTGACCCGCACTACCTAATATGAAGACCTGCATATTAGAAACACTGAGAACGAGAAGGTGGAGATTGACTTACTGAATCATTCAATTTGAATGACATTGATATTTATGTGTTTTTGCAATTTTGCAAACTGAAATTCACGCACGCCCTAGATTTGAGACTGATTTTTCAAATTTCCGAGAATAACTTGACACATACGAAGTGAGGTCTTTGGTTTACAAGTTGAGGAAACTATGCTAATATAGAAGGGATTTGAAGGAGTTTGGCAATGTTTCAATTATTATTAACTGTATTTTTAGTCCTATCTGTTATTTTGGTCATGGTCATCTTTATGCAACCAACCAAGAATCAATCTTCAAACGTTTTTGATTCGAGTGCAGGTGACCTGTTTGAACGCACAAAAGCTCGGGGATTCGAAGCAGTTATGCAGCGGACAACTGCTGTGCTAGTCTTTTTCTGGCTAGCGATTGCTTTGGTTTTAGCCGTGTTATCAAGTATTTAGTACGTAACAAATTTCAAAATCGGAAGCCTCGAAAAATTTCAAAAAAATGGCTAGGAAAGCCGACGATGATTGAACTAAAGTTCATCAAGGAGGCTTGACAAAGTTAGGTTTTGAAATTTAAAGAGTATTAGCATTTAGGGCGAGTTGGAGCAAGATCACACAGGTCTTGCGAGCAACCGCCCTTTTTTGAGAGGTATAAATGAGAGAAGAAATCCTGGCCCTATTGAAAGAGTCTGGGCCAATGTCAGTGGATCAGTTAGGAGATTCCTTGGGAATGAAAAGCGCCAAGGGTTTTACGAATCTGGTCAAAGAAATATCCCGTTTAGAAGGACAGGGGAAATTGTCCTTCACGGATGAGGGAACAGTGGCTTTGAGAGAAGTGAAGAAAAAGCCGGAGGTTCCTAAACTCGAAGGAGTTTTCCATGCCCATAAAACAGGCTTTGGTTTTGTGACGGTTGATGAGGCCGAGCCAGATGTTTTTATCGGTCGTGATTTTGTCAATCAGGCGATTGATGGAGATCGGGTTCAGGTGGAAATCCTCAAAGTTGCGGATCGTATGAAAGGGTCTTCTGCGGAAGGGAAGATTGTCGATGTTCTGGAACGTTCGCTTACCCGAGTCGTTGGGAAGGTTGTTTTGGAAGAAGGCAAGTCTAAGTACCCGGCCTATGTTCGTTCCCGTAATCAAAAAATTCAACAACAGATTTATATTCAAAAAGGCGATTTCCAGTTAGACGGTACAGAAGTGGTAAAGCTGGAAATCCAGCAGTACCCAAGTAAAAAGCAGAATTATTTTCTTGCAGAATTAGTGGAAATCGTTGGTCATGTAGATGACACGGGAATTGATGTGTTAGAGGTTTTGGAATCTTTGGATATTGTCTCTGCCTTCCCTGAAGCTGTGTTAGCAGAAGCGGAGGCGATTCCTGATGCTCCGAGTGCCAAAGATATGGAAGGGCGACTAGATCTCCGTTCAGAATTGACCTTTACCATTGATGGTGCAGATGCTAAAGATTTAGATGATGCAGTTCACATCAAACGTTTGGAGGGTGGCAACTTTGAATTAGGAGTTCATATTGCGGATGTCTCTTACTATGTGAAGGAAGGGTCTGCTTTGGACAAGGAAGCTCTGGAGCGTGGAACTTCCGTCTATGTGACGGACCGTGTTGTTCCCATGCTACCGGAACGTCTGTCCAATGGAATTTGTTCCCTAAATCCGCAAGTGGACCGGCTGACCCAATCGGCTATTATGGAGATTGACCGTCGAGGTAAGGTCGTGCGGTATCAGTTGGCTGAAACAGTTATTAAAACGACCCAACGGATGACCTACTCGGATGTTAACGCCATCATTGCTGGGCAAGAAGAGGTGATTCAAGGCTATCCCGAATTACTGGAATCTGTGGAGGCTATGGTTGAGCTGCACAGGATTTTGGAGCAGATGCGGATTGATCGTGGAGCACTTAACTTTGATACCAACGAGGCAAAAATCTTAGTCAATGCTAAAGGGAAGCCGGTAGACATTGTTTTGCGTCAACGAGGCTTGGCAGAGCGAATGATTGAGTCCTTTATGTTGGTCGCCAATGAGACCGTTGCGGAGCATTTCTACCGCAAGGATTTGCCTTTTATCTATCGGATTCACGAAGATCCAAAAGCGGAGAAACTACAGAAATTTATCGATTTCACATCCAGTTTTGGCTTACGAGTTTATGGGACGGCTTCCAAGATGACTCAGGCATCGCTTCAGGATATCATGGCTGCTGCTAAGGGAGAGGTCTATGAAGAAGTTCTATCTATGATGCTCTTGCGGAGCATGCAGCAGGCCCGTTATTCGGAGCATAATCATGATGGGCACTACGGCTTGGCTGCTCCTTTCTATACCCACTTTACCAGTCCGATTCGGCGCTATCCAGATTTGATGGTCCACCGGATGATGCGGGACTATCGGAAGAGTGCTGAGAAAGCAGGGCATTTCCAAGAAATATTGCCAGCCATTGCCAGCCAGTCTTCTAATCGCGAACGCCGCGCCATTGACGCGGAACGTTTTGTGGAATCTATGAAGAAGGCAGAATTTATGTCGGACTTTGTGGGACAAGAATTTGATGGGGTGATTGCCTCGGTCGTGAAATTCGGACTCTTTGTCGAGCTCCCGAATACGGTAGAAGGTCTCATTCACGTGACCAACCTACCTGAGTTTTACCATTTCGATGAACGGACACTATCCCTGCGTGGTGAACGCACCGGGACAACCTTTAGTGTGGGCCAGCCCATTCGCATTCGCGTTGAACGGGCCGATAAGGAAACTGGTGAAATCGATTTTGCCTACCTAGCTGGCGGCGAGGTGGAGAAGAAGTCCTCTCGTTCTAAACGCTCGCGAGGCGAGCGCAAGAAAAAGCGGGAACAGTCCCAACCATTTTACAAAAAACAAGTCAAAAAAGGAGGTCGTCATGGCCAAAGGAGAGGGAAAGGTCGTCGCTCAAAATAAGAAAGCACGCCACGACTATACCATCGTTGATACCATTGAAGCGGGAATGGTTTTGACCGGAACGGAAATCAAAAGCGTTCGGGCGGCCCGGATTACGCTGAAAGATGGTTTTGCGCAAATTAAAAATGGCGAGGTTTGGTTAAGCAATGTTCATATTGCCCCTTATGAGGAAGGCAATATCTGGAACCAAGATCCAGAACGCCGTCGTAAGCTCTTACTCCATAAGAAGCAGATTCGAAAGTTAGAACAGGATACCAAGGGGACTGGTATGACACTAGTCCCTCTGAAGGTTTATTTGAAGGACGGCTACGCCAAATTGTTGCTGGGGTTGGCTAAAGGGAAAAAAGATTATGACAAGCGGGAATCCATTAAACGCCGTGAGCAAAATCGTGATATTGATCGGCAGATGAAGAGCTTTAACCACCGATAGGAGGTAAATATGCAAATTTCTAATCGTTTCAGCATCGGTGTCCATATCTTGGTTCTGGTAGCACGCCAAAATGAAGAAAACATGCTGACAAGTGAAAGCTTGGTTGGAAGTGTCGGTGTGAATCCTGTCATCGTTCGTAAAGTCATGTCTCAACTCCGTCAGGCTGATTTGATTCAAACCAATTAAGGTATGGGAGGTATGGAGCTCGGACGCCAACCTGAAGAAATCACCTTGCAACAGGGGGAATTGGAGCAGACAAGCTATTTCGCTATCATGATAGGCCCAATCCCCAATGTGAGGTTGGTAGGACCATTCATGGCGTCCTGGACCATCACCTTGATGAAGTGAAGGTTGCTATGGAAGTATCCTTGAAGCAGCAAACCTTAGCTGATATCCTTGAAACGAGTCAAGGAAAAATTGATAGTCCTGAAAACCAATCCTGAGGGGTTGGTTTTTTGTATTAGAGAGTACAGTATGTATAATTTTTGGGGAGTTATACTCTTTTAGTTTATCTTTTATTACTGTGTTAGCTCGTCTTGCCGTACTTCAGTACTGTCTGCGACTCGCTGCCTTGTACTATAGTTATTTAGTTTTTAAATATTATGTTATTGCATCAGTTATAGAGTCCATTTTGCGAAGTAATTCTGTAACTGATTTTTTTAGAATAGCCCAACTTTGCTCAATGGGATTTAATTCTGGAGAATACGGTGGTAGAGGTAAAAAGAAGTGACCAGCATAGATAGAAAGTTCATCTAGTGTTTTCTTAGGGTGAAAACTTGCATTGTCCATAACAATAACATGAGGAGTCTTTAAAGATGGTAGAAGCTCTTGTTTAAACCACTCTACAAAGAAATCACTCGTCATACTCTCTTTGTAAATCATTGG
>NZ_JADXDQ010000082.1:0-4765 GCF_015831295.1 Streptococcus sp. NLN64 | reverse complement strand
ACAAAATCCCCTTCTCTTTGCTTCACAACTAGGCTCAGCAGGCATCAATCTGCCAAATAAATTGTCCTATTTTTAGAAAAATGGTTGACAAATGGTAGAAAAATCTCTGGGGGAGATTTTGAGCTTGTTGAGTACAACTTTCGAAGAAAGTTTCAAATAATACTCATTACATTTCAAAATCAGAATGTGTTAATCTTCTTCGCCGAACTATAGTTCAGCCTTCATCAGATTGATGGCAAGCGACGCTTGCTTCATTACCTATAAATTTTAATCCAATTCCTGGATTAAAATTCGTTTCAGATTTCGAACTGTTTCGAGTATAAGTACGGCAAGACGAGCTAATATAGTAATAAAAGATAAACTAAAAGAGTCTATTAATCCTCCTCGCCGAACCCTCGCTCTACCTTCATCGGATTACTTTTTCAGATTTCGAGCTATTTCGAGTATCAGCTTGGTTTTCTGGCGAGCATGGTTGCGAATTGAAGTTGGATAGGATTTCCTTGAGAATCTTCTTTATGGAGATGTCCAAGATTTTCATTGTATTTGATGAGCTCCCAGTCGTTGTAATAATGAGCTAATTCACCTTCTTTAAAGGTAAAGGGAAAAGCGATTGGGCAAGGGTGGCGCTCTGTATCCATAGCACAAACAATGAGATTATACCCCCCTGGTTTGGTTTGATCTTGCATGTTCTGAATGATGTCTGGAATTCGGCTGGCATCTAAAAACATCAGAACAACAGTTGAAAGAATCCAATCGTAGGATTTTTCGATGGAAGCCTCATGAATATCATAGCGTTCAAGGTTTAGAGGGATGTTTTCTTCGTCGGCGATTGCTTGAATATTGTTCAAGGCCTGTCCATCCTTGTCGACCGCTGTAACCTCTAACCCTTGGTGTGCCAGATATAAACTATTTCGACCGGAGCCACATCCCAAGTCTAATACTGTATGAGCCTGTATGATTGGGAGGGCCTCTAAAATTTCTGAATGCACAGCCCCGCAATTGTATTTTTTGACAAAGTAGTCCTCAGGACGACAGTAAAACTCTAAGTACCATTCCAAGGAATCTGATGCTACCTCTACACGGTGCCACTTTTGAGGTTCTACAAAAGGAATGGCATCTCCTGCCTTCCACAGGTGACTTTCCAGTATCTCTCCGTTTAAATCTAGAAAATGAAAACGCAAAGCTCCTTTCAGAATACGGATTTTCCCCCAAGTCCCTGCTTTGGTATTGTGCTGTCTTGTTACTGTCTGGGGCGTCGTTACCTGGGTCCAGATGGGCATACGTTTATAAGGAATGAGTTTATTTGTATTCATAGTCTACTTCCTTTCTATGTTTATCATAGCTTATTTTGAAAGGGAATACAAATAATGTGAGAAAAATCTGTTTAGATTCAATTTCTATCAATTTATAGTCTCTTGGATTACAGTTGTTATTGTGAATTTTTTTTGACGGGATAATTGGAGTGAAAGAACCTAGTTTTGATGAATCCTGTGAAAAAAAGACCTTAAAAATGTGCCGTTTGAATCGTTAATGTTTAAAATATTTGGATAAGATGAAGGGGGAGAAAAGGTAAGACGGTGACTCCAAATCCAGTGAGAAAGGAAATATAGTCTTTCAGTACAAGGAAGCGAGTCGTAGACAGGTCAAAATCTTGAGGGGGATTTTGAGGTTGCTGATAAAACTTTCGAAGAAAGTTTCAAATAAGTACGGCAAGACGAGCTAACACAGTAATAAAAGATAAACTAAAAGAGTATAACGAACCCTTTTGAAACGAAATGAGTTCTTCCCCCCCCATTGCTTTAGTTCTGGCGGATCTCGCAATGAAATATGCTTGCGCGTTTTTATTTTCCAGGGGTAACGAGGGGCAAAAATTTAAAAAAGTGTAGTTTACCTTTGTAAAAATTGTAAATCGGACGATCTGCCCCCCTGTTTTGATAGGGATCGTTAATGAAAGCGAAAAGATTGCGACTCTATACGATATTTGTGTTACAATAGTTAGGACAAAAAAAGGAGAGGTGAGATGGTGAAACCTAAATACAATCGTGTCTTGATTAAGCTATCCGGAGAAGCCTTGGCCGGTGAACGCGGTGTCGGGATTGACATTTTAACGGTTCAAAAAATGGCGGCAGAAATTGCTGAAGTTCAGGCTGCGGGAGTGCAAATTGCCCTTGTTATTGGTGGCGGAAACCTTTGGCGGGGGGAGCCAGCAGCTGCGGCGGGTATGGACCGAGTACAAGCGGACTATACTGGAATGTTGGGGACCGTGATGAATGCCTTGGTGATGGCTGATTCCTTGCAACAAGTAGGTGTGGATACGCGTGTGCAGACTGCAATTCCAATGAACCAGGTTGCTGAACCTTTTGTCCGTGGTCGGGCACTTCGTCATTTGGAGAAGGGTCGGATTGTGATTTTCGGGGCGGGAACTGGCTCCCCTTATTTCTCAACCGATACGACAGCTGCACTTCGGGCAGCGGAAATCGAAGCTGAAGCCATTTTGATGGCTAAAAATGGGGTTGATGGAGTCTATAATTCCGATCCTCGTAAAAATGCGGATGCGATTAAGTTTGATGAATTGACCCACCGTGATCTTCTGAATAAAGGCTTGGCAGTTATGGATTCAACAGCATCTAGTCTTTCAATGGATAATGATATTGACCTCGTGGTCTTTAATATGAATGAACCAGGAAATATCCGCCGTGTTGTCTTCGGAGAACAAATCGGGACAACTGTTTCTAATAACTCACAAAAGGAGAATGATGAATGAGTAACGCAATTGTAACCAGAGCTCAAGAACGTATGAGCCAATCTCACCAAAGTCTTGCCCGTGAATTTGCATCGATTCGTGCAGGTCGTGCGAACGCAAGTCTCTTGGACCGTATCACTGTTGAATATTACGGTGTAGACACGCCTTTGAATCAAATCGCTTCTATCACAATTCCAGAAGCGCGCGTTCTTTTGGTAACACCATTTGATAAATCTTCTTTGAAAGATATTGAGCGTGCTTTGAATGCCTCAGATCTTGGTATTACACCTGCCAATGATGGTTCTGTGATTCGTTTGGTGATCCCTGCCTTGACAGAAGAAACCCGTCGTGATTTGGCCAAAGAAGTGAAAAAAGTTGGTGAAAATGCGAAAATCGCTATCCGTAACATCCGCCGTGATGCTATGGATGAAGCGAAGAAGCAAGAAAAAGCAAAAGAAATCACAGAAGACGAATTGAAAGGTCTTGAAAAGGACATTCAAAAAGTAACAGATGATGCTGTTAAGAAAATCGATGAAATGACAGCTGGTAAGGAAAAAGAAATCTTAGAAGTCTAATCCTCTGTACAGTTTAAAATCTGAACATTGCCAAGCCGCTTTGGTGCCCCTTCGTTCGACCAGCATCGGTAGCGATTGCATGCTTTGCATGCATCATGTAGATATAAATTTTAATTCAATTCCAGAATTAAAATTCTAGTCAGATTTCAAACTGTTTTGAGTCATTTGATTTTGAAGTGAAATAGGTCTAAGTTCGGATAAGGAGGTTGGCGCAGCCAACCTCCTTTTGAAAAAGGAGTAGATATGGAAAGTTTATTGGCTACGTATTTGGTGGGCCTGATAACAGACGAAAATGATCAGTATTATTATGTTCAAAAAGAAGGGCAGACCTATGCTCTGGATAAAGCTGAAGGGAAGCATGCTCTAGGGGATTCTGTAAAGGGGTTTGCCTATGTGGATATGAAGCAGAAGCGGCGTTTGACAACGATTGAGGTAACAGCTGACCGGGAGAACTTTGGTTGGGGCCAAGTAACGGAGGTGCGCCGTGATTTGGGAGTATTTGTGGATACTGGTTTGCCTGACAAACAGGTTGTGGTATCTTTGGATATTTTGCCAGAGTTAAAAGAATTGTGGCCTAAGAAGGGAGATCGTCTCTACATTCGGTTAGAGGTCGATGCCAAAGAGCGGATTTGGGGAATTTTAGCTAGTCCGGAAGATTTTCAACGCTTGGCTGGGCCGGCTTATGACAATATGCAGAATCAAACCTGGCCTGCTATTGTTTATCGGTTGAAGTTAAGTGGGACCTTTGTGTATTTGCCTGAAAATAATATGTTGGGCTTTGTTCATCCATCTGAACGTTTTGAGGAGCCTCGTTTGGGACAGGTTTTGGATGCGCGAGTGATTGGTTTTCGCCAAGTTGATCGGACTCTGAACCTCTCGCTCAAGCCTCGTTCCCATGAAATGTTGGCCAACGATGCTCAGATGATTGCCCAGTATTTGCAGTCCAATGGCGGCTTCATGACTTTGAACGACAAGTCTTCACCGCAGGCCATTAAGGAGACCTTCGGGATTTCTAAGGGACAATTTAAGAAGGCCTTGGGTGGCCTCATGAAGGCTGGAAAAATCAAGCAGGATGAGTGGGGCACCGAGTGGATTGGGGAGGAAGATCATGCGTAAATCTTTCTACCACTGGCTCATGACCCAGCGAGATTCTAAGGTGGATGTGGAGGCTGCTGCCTTGGCGGATCTGGTCTTTACCGAGACCGCCTTTCCCCGCCAAAGCAGTGATTTTGACCAGATTAGCCGCTATTTGGAGGAAGAAGCCTCTTTTGCCTTTAATTTAAGTCAATTTGATCGTATTTGGGAGACTTATTTATCCCAGTTAGTGTAAAATAATTCTCGGTAGCCGATTGAAAAAATAAAAAAGTCCTATATCCTAGGAAGTGCAAAATCAACCCGAAAGGATATAGAACCTATGACTATTGTATCAGAGATTTTCGAGAAATTA
>NZ_JADXDQ010000081.1:0-5767 GCF_015831295.1 Streptococcus sp. NLN64 | reverse complement strand
ATTTCGCTATCCCTTCCTCTCCCCGCTACCTCACGATAGTCAGGCTTGGGAGTCGCTATTGGGTTCACCGGTAGCAGGTGCCCACAGAGGACTTACACCTCAGATGTACGACATGCCCGTCGTACCAGAAAAGGCTGAAACAATAGTCTCAACCCTCTATTTTGATTCATAATAATAACCTTTATGCAGTCATTAAATCTGTTTTTTATTTCTGAGTCCATCAATCAAGCGGTCCCTATCCCTTTTTGATAACTTACCAATCAATCGAATGGCAAATTCATTTAAATCTAACTCATATATTTGAATCGTATCGATATATGACGGCTTATGCAATCCTGCTTGATAGCAATCAATAATTTCTAAATACTGAGATTTTATTATTTCTGATTTAGACTCAAATTTGCTAGTGATTCGATAGGTTTGAATAGCCTCATCGTTGAACTTCACAACTACCGCAGGGCGGATTTTTGAATCTGTCCCATCACTATCCTGAATCCTAGAAATAACAACTGAGTAAATCTCTAATTCATCAATCATTAAAATAATCCTCAAACTCTGGATATTCATTCTCATCCCCAAAATACTGATTAACAGATTTTGGATTATTGGCATCAACCTTAACAACAGGACTAACAGATTTGGCTAAATGATAAAACTCAGCATCGTTTAACTGAGGTGCCAATTCCAGCTCAAAAGGCAATCCTCTATTCATTACACTTTGTTTAAAAAAAATTCGAATTGCTGTTGTCATATCCATTCCTAACTGGTCAAAAATTTCACTACTTTCCTTTTTTAAGGATTCATCTATACGAATGGTTATAGTTGTCATGATACTCACTCCTCCTATACTTGGCATATTTTTATGCTCCACAGAGGTCAAACCTGATCCAATATCCGTCAGAGTCTGCTTGAAGCATTTGTTCAACCTTCCTCTAGAGACAAAATAAAAGGAACACTCACTAAACAAGGGATTGACATGTATCGATCACATTTTTCCACTGCAGTGTGAAGACTATTTGGACTATTGGCAGATGAACCATTCAAAACGGACGAAGACTATTTGAGAAGCTTCTTACAATAATTATTGCTAAATTTATTTATCACTTCTTAGATAAACAAAATCGCTGAAACCATTGATACACAAAGCTTTATAGAGGGTTAGTTTCGATTTTTGCTTGTAGTGTATGAAGTCTATTTGGACGCTTGGCGGATTGAAGTTAGCTCATTGACGGAAACTCCTATTGAAATTTTGTAATGGATATCCATTATGGCATTGACTTTTGGTACAGTTTTAACTAAAATACAACTATATTGTAAACGCATACAAAATCGCAAAAGGAGAATTCTGATGACAACTATTCTAACATTCATATTTCTAGCATCCATTGTAGCTATCTGGTATTTTAAAAAGCGAGATCCCAACAAAATATTCCGAAGAATCGCAATTGGAACAACTGTGTGGTCTGCATTATTAATCGGCTATATTACACCTAGTCCAGAACGCACTACTAGTAACTCAACCACTGTAGCCTCTTCTGAAGCAAAAACTACAGCTAGCTCAGAGAAAGCGCCCTCCGAAAAAGAGAAAGATAATAATGAGGCTGAAAAACTAGTTAAAGAACTAGAAAAAAATAAAACAAAGAGCAATCTTCAGGCAGCTCAAAAAGAAGTTGATGCATTATCTGATAAAACATTAAAATCTTCACTTCAAAAACGAATCAACTCAATTGCGAACGAGATTTCAAACAAAGAAGAGGAACAATTAGCTGCAGAGAAAAAGATAGAAGAAGAGAGAAAACAAGCTCAAGCAAAGCAAAAATCTGAAGAAGAGGCGAAACGCCAAGCAGAGCAGGCTGCTAAAGAAGAGGCTGAGAAGCAAGCTCAAGCGGCTGCGCAGCAAGAAGCTGAAAGACAAGCTCAAGCGGCTGCACAACAAGAAGCTGAAAGACAAGCTCAAGCGGCTGCACAACAAGAAGCTGAAAGACAGGCTCAAGCGGCTGCACAACAAGAAGCTGAGAGACAAGCTCAGATTGCTGCACAACAAGCTACCGCGAATGCCTATTATCCCAACTGTGCTGCAGCCCGAGCTGCTGGTGCAGCTCCAGTTTACAGTGGACAACCTGGTTATGGAAGTCATCTAGATCGCGATGGAGATGGAATTGGTTGTGAATAACCTCCATACATCAATATTTTATCTACCAATATTCAACTTACACCTTAGTTCCGACAACTAGGGTGTATTTTCTTTTGCAGGAAAACTTGTAAAAAGCCCCAATCCCCGCTCTCTCCTTAATCAACTCTTAACCCAATTCATCATCTCGCTTATTTTCAGATTGCTTTCAGAAAAGTCCCGTATTCTTAAACGCAAGAAGAAAAAACGAGGTACGCGATATGTATTATGTAGTGATCCCAGCCTATCAACCGGATGAAAAACTGATCCAATTATTAACCGTTATAAAGCAGCGCTTGGAGTGTCAAGCTATCGTCGTGGACGATGGCAGCACGGGAAAGTCCGCAGAGATCATCGAGACGGCTAAATCCTATGCCACTGTTCTGCACCATGAGAGGAATCAAGGAAAAGGGCAAGCCTTGCGGACAGCCTTTCAGTATCTGCAAGTTTTCGGCCAGAACGGGGTGGTGGTAACCGCAGATGCGGATGGACAGCACGCTGTGCAGGACATCGATCGCCTAGCACGCGCAGCCATGAATCTGCCTAGCCGCCTGATTCTAGGGGTTCGCCAGTTCACCAAGGACATCCCGCTGCGCAGCCGTTTCGGAAATAAGCTCACCCGTGTCCTGTTCCGACTGCAAACAGGGGTCAATGTGAGCGATACCCAGACTGGCCTTCGAGCCTTCCACACCGACCTGCTTCCTTTCATGCTAGAGGTCGAAGGGAATCGCTACGAATATGAGATGAACATGCTTAGCCAAGCCAGCCAACGTTACAAAATGACCGAAGTCCCGATCCAAACCATCTACATCGACGATAATGCCAGTTCCCACTTCCGGCCGATTCAGGATAGCTTGCTGATTTATAAGAATCTCTTTAAGTTTGCACTATCCTCCCTCAGCAGTTTTCTAGTTGATTACGGGGTCTACGCCCTTCTCCTCCTGCTAACTGCTGCACTGCCAACAGCAACTCGCCTGGTCCTAGCCAATACCATCGCTCGCATCACGAGCTCCATTTTCAACTTCAGCCTCAATAAAAAGCTGGTCTTTCACAACAGGAACAGTCTTACCCGCACGGGGGCCGGCTACTTCACCTTAGCCCTCACCCTCTTCCTTGCCGACACAGCCCTTCTTTACCTTTTCCACCAAATTTTAGGAATGAATCTTTATATGGTAAAAATTATAGTAGGCTTCTTCCTCTTCCTGCTGTCTTGGACAGTGCAAAAAAACGTCATTTTCAGAGAAAGGAATTCGTATAGCCGTGAAATTGCTTAAGAAACCCTTCGCCTACGCCAGCATCTTCGGCCTACTCCTGACTGGCGGCTTTAGCTACTCCCTGCTAAAAACCTTTGTCCTATCCCAGGCCATGACCAGCGTCAGCGCCACAAACACCACGTCATCCGCGGCCACAAGCCCTACCAATGTCTCCACCACTGATACCAGCTACACCGATGACAACATCCAAATCAACTTGGAAACCATCACCACCAATGACACAACCGTCTACGTCGCCGACATCCACGTCAGCTCCTCAGACTACCTCAAAACAGCCCTGGCTCAGAACACCTATGGCACCAACATCACCGCCAAAACCTCTGAGACCGCCAGCAGTAACAACGCCATCCTCGCCGTCAACGGCGACTACTACGGTGCCAACGCATCCGGCTACGTCATCCGCAACGGCACCATCTACCGCGACACCATCCGAGACAATGCTGACTTCGGCGACCTCGCCATCTACGCCGACGGCTCCTTCAAGATCATCAAAGAAACCGAAGTCACCGCCCAAGAACTGGTTGACGACGGCGTCGTCAACCTCCTAGCCTTCGGACCTGCCCTCATTGAAAACGGCCAAATCGCTGTCGACACCAGCACCGAAGTCGGCCGTGCCATGGCCTCCAACCCCCGCTCCGCCATCGGTATCATTGACGAAAACCACTACATCATCGTCGTCGCCGACGGCCGCACAGAAGAAAGCCAAGGACTCTCCCTCTACCAAATGGCCGAAGTCTTAAAAGAATACGACGCCCAAACCGCCTACAACCTAGACGGCGGTGGCTCCTCCACCCTCTACTTCAACGGCCAAGTCATCAACAACCCCACCACAAACGGAAACACTATCTCAGAAAGAGAGGTCAGCGACATTGTCTACATCGGTTACTAATCCCAGTCAACGATTCAGAAGAAGCCTGATTACCTACCTAGCCCTCACAGCCTTCCTCTTCCTCTTCAGCCGCATCTACGAAAGCCTCAGCTATGGCGAAGTCTCCTTCTTCATGCACTACCTCTGGACTGTTCCCCTAGCCGGTGGTAGCCTCCTCCTGACACTCCTAAAATTCAGACCCAACCTCTCACGACTCAGCTACAACCTCTGGAACTCCGGCATCGCCACCCTCACTGCCGGTTTCCTCCTCCGTGGCATCATTAACTTATCCGGCCGATCAACAACCCTAGACCAACCCTATTGGCTCATCGGAGCCAGCTTCCTAACCCTAGCCCTTCTCTCTTTATTTATTCATTCGAAAAAACACGCCTAAAATCAAACGATTTTAGGCGCTTTTTATAGTCTTTTAGTTTACTTTTAGTACAAGGCAGCGAGTCGTAGACAGTACTGAAGTACGGCAAGATGAGCTAACACAGTAATAAAAGATAAACTAAAAGAGTATATCATTAATCCAATTCAGACAAGTAGGCTTTGATTCCATTCCAAAAGCGTTGAAAATCTTCCCTCTCCGTCGGTCAAATCTTGGTCACACGGTCTATGGCGATGACAAACACCGCCAACATCTCATAATCAGCAGCAGATTGGGAAACCAGACCCACACGCTTACCGACAATCAGAAAGAGGTAGAAAACAAACAAACTCGTACGCTTGGGAAAAGCCAGCAAGGCCTCCATCCCCATCCGCAAACCAAGATAGAAGACCCCTTGCCTCCTCCCCGCCTCAAACCAAGACAAAATCCGACCATACAACCAGTCGGACGTTAGAAACAGCGCTTGGATGGCGATGATGATCATGGCTACGTTGTTGGCATACCCCACTGACATCCCCAAAGAGCGCGTGATGTCAAAAATCATATCCCCATTAAAAAGAGCCAAATAAAGCACACCCACTACCAGAACCAAGGCAATCAGAAAAAACCACCAAAGTTCGTAGCAACTTTTTTACAGTCATAAAATTTTGTCCTCTTCCTTATATATCTGTAGAATAAAATTCCCTAAATACTCCACATCCTTAAAATTATATACTACTGAATCAAAAAAGTCCCCCACATATACCGCAGGGAACTCACAAAATCTAATCATAATAGAAAACATAACTTATCCAAGAACATGCCAGTGATACTGTTTGCATTGTTCCAATGATGGATAGAATTACTGTAGGATAAGGAGAAGATGGGAACAAAAAGGGGACGGAGGTGTTGTATTTAGAAGAACTTTCTCATCACTAGTTGGTCAACTCAAATTAAACCCGAATTATTCATACCTAACTTAAAAACCTTCCAGAAACCGTATTGATCACAGGGTTTCTGGAAGGTTCTGCTTTTCACCCATTGGGTGAAACATTCGACTAGACAAAAAAGGATTTCCCCTTTAT
>NZ_JADXDQ010000080.1:0-5836 GCF_015831295.1 Streptococcus sp. NLN64 | reverse complement strand
AAGCAGTAAAAGCATTAGGGATGCGGCAACATCCTTAAGACATTTTTAAATATGTTCACCTTAAGTATAACACAGATAGTGTTTTTTTGCGCTTTTTTACTGTGTTATTTTCAAATAAAAGACTATAAAAGCGAACAATAGTTATTTGCTTCACTCTCCTATCTATTACCTCAAACAGCCTTTTAGCTGTTTGACCGAATCAACCACTGCGCAAAAGTTATTCCACGATCTAAATAGGAAGGTTGAGACTTGTGTCCCAGCCTCGACCCAATCAACCACTGCGTCAAAGTATTTGCAAATAAAATAGGAAGGTTGAGGCTTTTGTCCAACCTTTTTTCATCTTCTTTCCCGAATAAACAGGTAGGAGGGTAAAAAGATGAATCGTATTTTTCTAATTGGTCGTTTAACAGGGACTCCTGAACTTCAGAAGACCCCCTCAAATAAAAGTGTCACCCGTTCAAAACTAGCTGTTAAAAGACGTTTCCGGGACCAAACCGGGGAACGGGAATCGGACTTTATCTCCATTGTCGCCTGGGGACGTCTAGCCGAATATATCACCAGTTATGCTTGCAAAGGTAGCCTGATTGGCGTGGAAGGAGAACTCCGCACCCGTCGTTATGAAAAGGATGGTCAAATGCACTATCTATCTGAAGTCCTTTGCAGCGATTTCCAACTCCTTGAAACCAAGGAACAACGACTCTTACGGGAACAACGCCGTAAGCTAGAACAGTTTGAGATGGTCAGCGAGGAAGGCGAAGAATTGCCGTTTTAAAGGAAAGGATGCTTTGTCCGTCTTTCTTGTAAAAACTTTGTCCTCTGGATGAAGTTTTTTCTTGACTATTGTTGACTAAATGATAAAATAGAAACAGAAATTAGCAGTCGATACAGTAGAGTGCTAACGCTCGCTAAGGTTTCGTCAGCCCTCCTGTGAGAGAAAGTTGTGAGACCGCTATAGGGAGCAGAAATCAAATGGAGGATTTTCTATGTTACAACCCTTAGCAGATAAAGTAATTGTCAAAGTGATCGAGAAGGAGCAGTCTGTGTCTGGTTTTGTCTTGGCGTCTAATGCCCAGTCAGCCACTAAGACAGCCGAGGTCGTAGCTGTTGGAGAAGGACTTCGTTCTTTGAACGGTGATGTGATTGCACCTGCAGTTGAAGCAGGTCAAACAATTCTTTTTGAAGCGCATGCCGGTATTTCTGTTAAAGATGGGGATGAGGATTTCCTTCTCATTCGTGAATCTGATATTCTAGCAATTGTTCAGTAAGGAGTAAAAAATGGCAAAAGATATTCAATTTTCATCTGACGCACGTAGCGCAATGGTGCGTGGTGTGGATATGTTGGCGGATACGGTCAAAGTAACCTTGGGACCTAAAGGGCGTAATGTGGTTTTGGAAAAAGCTTTTGGCTCACCACTGATCACCAATGATGGGGTGACCATTGCGAAAGAAATCGAATTGGAAGATCCTTTTGAGAATATGGGTGCCAAGTTGGTATCCGAGGTGGCTTCAAAAACCAATGATATCGCTGGTGACGGAACAACGACCGCAACCCTTTTGACACAAGCCATTGTCCGTGAAGGGATCAAGAACGTGACTGCCGGTGCCAACCCAATTGGTATTCGTCGCGGAATCGAAGCTGCTACAGCGGCAGCGGTTGCCGCTTTGAAGGAAAACTCTGTGCCTGTTTCTAATAAAGAAGCGATTGCGCAGGTAGCGGCTGTTTCTTCTCGTAGCGAAAAGGTTGGGGAGTATATCTCTGAAGCGATGGAGCGTGTTGGAAAAGACGGTGTTATTACCATTGAAGAGTCCCGTGGAATGGAAACGGAATTGGAAGTGGTGGAAGGAATGCAATTCGACCGTGGTTATCTGTCCCAATATATGGTGACCGACAATGAGAAGATGGTTGCGGAATTAGACAATCCATTTATCTTGGTAACAGATAAAAAGATTTCGAATATCCAAGAAATCTTACCACTTTTGGAAAGCATTCTGCAAACCAACCGTCCTCTTCTAATCATTGCCGATGATGTAGATGGGGAAGCACTACCAACCCTTGTTTTAAACAAGATCCGTGGAACTTTCAATGTTGTAGCGGTTAAGGCACCTGGATTTGGGGATCGCAGAAAAGCTATGTTGGAGGACATTGCTATTTTGACAGGTGCTACGGTCATTACGGATGATTTGGGTCTGGAGTTGAAAGATGCAACGGTTGAAGCGCTTGGTCAAGCAGCTAAAGTTGTTGTAGATAAAGACTCTACAACCATCGTTGAAGGAGCAGGGGATCCTGCTGCTATCAGTAACCGTGTTGGTATCATCAAGTCTCAAATTGAAACCACGAACTCAGACTTCGACCGGGAAAAATTACAAGAACGCTTGGCTAAGTTGGCAGGTGGTGTTGCGGTCATCAAGGTTGGTGCTGCGACAGAGACTGAGTTGAAAGAAATGAAACTTCGCATTGAAGATGCCTTGAATGCGACTCGTGCTGCGGTTGAAGAGGGAATCGTTGCCGGTGGTGGAACGGCCTTGGTGAACGTGATTCCGGCAGTTGCAGCCTTGGATCTATCCGCAGATGAAGAGACTGGTCGTAACATCGTCCTTCGTGCTCTTGAAGAGCCTGTTCGTCAAATTGCTTTGAATGCTGGCTACGAAGGTTCCATCATTATTGACCGCCTCAAAAATGCAGATGCTGGTCAAGGCTTCAACGCAGCTAGTGGTGAATGGGTGGATATGATTGAAACAGGAATCATTGACCCAGTTAAGGTAACCCGTTCAGCCCTTCAAAATGCAGCTAGTGTTGCCAGCCTCATCTTGACAACCGAAGCAGTTGTCGCTAACAAACCAGAACCTCAAGCCTCAGCTGGTCCAGCTATGGATCCAGGTATGATGGGTGGAATGATGTAAGACCGAGAATTACTGACTTACAGGAATTTTCGTAAGAAAACAAGGAAGAAGGTTGAGAATGATTCTCAACCTTCTTTTGTAACCTCTGGTTTCAAGATTGAACTTTTGCCTGTGGGAAAATATGCTATAATATTCCTTGATAGGGGGCTTTTGCTCTTTTTTAAAAAATAGTGAGGGGTGAAGAGTCAGCTCTTCCAACTTCCTCAAAGGAGAAAATCGCATGAAAAAGAAACACCTTTTAGGGACAACTCTGCTACTCGGGTCGTTTGTGACGCCAGCTGTGTTGCAAACGGCTGCAGTCGTTCGGGCAGACGAGTTCTACCAATACCAATCAACCGCTCAAGCAGCAGATATTACCAACTGGATTGCCAGCACACCTGAGCAAATCAAGCAAAACATGCAGAATCAAAATATTAGGGTTGATGAGTCTGGATCTGTGGTCGATGCTGGTCAGGATGGTCAGATTTATGTGATTCAGTGGGGGGACACCCTCTGGGGGATTTCCCAGGCAACAGGTATTTCTATTGCCAAACTGGCTTATGACAACAACATTCAAAATGTGGACTTGATCTATGCTGGGGACACGCTGATTCTTAAACGGGATGGACAAGTGCCAGTCGACTACAAATACAATGGGTACGGTCAGCACTGTGCCATGACCAAGGTTGTGATTAATAACTATATTCACAATGGAAATAACTATATTTACAACGATAATTCCACAAATGTGAATGTGGATGTTACGTTGTTACAACAGAGTGTCATTAATATTTTCCCAGAAGTTGACCAGTCCCAAATTGTAAAAGTTGAGTATAAACCAGACATTAAGGTAGAAGACGCTCCAGAGTGGAAGCAGTCTCCTATTCAAGAACCTAGTGAGGAAGAAAAACCGGATATCGTTAGTCCATTTGATGAACCGACAAATTCTGATTCTGGTTCTACTAGTTCACCTTCAGGAGATGGTACACCTGGTACAAGCGGGACAGTTCCAACTGAGAGTAGTTCAGCAGAGCCATCTGAGTCGAGCACAAGTCCATCTAGCACGAGCTCAAGTAAACTTCCAGGCAGTGATGAGTCGACTCCATCATCTACCAAACCATCTAGTTCTGAAAAGGTTCTAGAAATGGATGAGTATTTAGATAAGATTCAAGCGGAAATCAGCAATCTTAAGTCTAAAGACTTGAACAGCTCAAGTAACCTAACCTTGAATTTCTTGGATAACAAGGATGAGTTCAACCAAAATGCAAATCGTATCGCAGGTTTGGACATGGAACAACTATATACTCCACGTGCCGAAGTTCTGGCTACAGATGTCAGCCAGAAAACTGAAACTTCAGCCAAGAAGGTTGCAGAAGAAATTTATGCAAAACTAAAGGCAAGATCTTCAGATTTAGAAGATGCTCAATACTTGCAAATTACCTTGACCAAAGAAGGCGGTCGCGATGCCTTTAATGTTAAAGTTTACAAAGAATTGGAAGAATCTAGCTCAAGTTCAAGCTCAAGTAGCAGTTCAACTCCAGTGACACGCTCTTCATCCTCTTCTGATGACTATGAAGACTTTGACACTAGCTCTTCTGAGTCTACCTTCAGCCGCACTGAAACTAGCACCAGCTCAGATTCATACGAGGAGTAAGACCAATGCTGAAAGAATTATTCAACCATAAATATGTTCGGATCGGATTGGCCGCACTAGTTGTACTTGGACTCGGTGTTGGCGGCTTCTTCTACTGGGCTAGTCACCGTTTGGACAAGGTTGTCCAAGGAAAGACCTACCAGTATTCCAGTGTTTTAGACGGGACTCAAAATGACAAAATGATGTATGTAACCTTCCAAAATGGAGGAAATCAAGTTGTCGTAACCCAAAGCCGTGAAGTGGCTCTGAAAGCAGCCAGCTCTCCAGATGAGTTCAAAAAAGGCTATGAAGAGCAAGCGGCAGAGTGGCGCTACGCAGTAACTCCAACTAGTCTTACTCTAGCGAAAAAAGAAAATGATGAACTGTCCCAATGGCAATACAATTCTGTTTTTGCCCTTGGGGACCAGTTCACATCCGATAGTTTCACCTATCAAATTGCCAAAGGTGGCCAAGGGGAAGTGAAGCAAAAAATGATCTTCAAAGAAGTCCAGTAGGATAAATGACGAGCCACCCGTAAGGGTGGTTTTTGCTTGCAAAGGAGGAATTGATGATGGCGAATTTCTTATTTCTAAGCCCTTTGGGCTGGACTCATCATGTTTGGGATTTAGTGGTTGACCTTCCAAGTATCAAAGATATAGTCTTTTAGTTTACTTTTAGTACAAGGCAGCGAGTCGTAGACAGTACTGAAGTACGGCAAGACGAGCTAACACAGTAATAAAAGATAAACTAAAACTCCAAGCAGGCTTCGCCTGCTAACTCATGACGGAAAATTAGTTCAGGTATATAATAAAGATGAGCAATACAAATCCGTAAGTTTATTAGGGCTTTGCCGAGCCTGTAACTAAAACTGGATGAATAAGAGTCATGAGATAACTCGAATACGCCTTGAGCGTGAAAATAAAATTACAAAACAGCCTCTTATTCGATTGTTCAAATAATAGAATAGGAGGCTTTTTACATGGAAGCTATGGTTGAAACTTGTTGTGGCATTGATGTTCACCAAAAATCTATTGTCTGCTGTATCTTAGATGGACCTTTAGATACTAATAAACCAAAGAAATTTCAGAAATCCTTTGGAACGACAACCCGCTCCCTACAAGGGGCTTTGGATTGGATGCTCAATCACGGAGTAACGCATGTCTTTTTGGAAAGTACTGGACAATACTGGATTCCTGTCTTTAACCCGAATTATTCATACCCTGAATATCTTTGCGTAACTATCAAAAAAATCATCAGAAACAAGCAATAAACAATTGCAGTTCTGATGATTTTTATGAACGATCAAGCTTTTCTATAAATAAA
>NZ_JADXDQ010000008.1:0-50873 GCF_015831295.1 Streptococcus sp. NLN64 | reverse complement strand
CTGTATAAAGTGTTGGTGCTAATATTAAATAAAGCTGCTGTTTCTTTACGTGTATGTCCCTCTTTAACATATTCAAGGACACGTTTTCTAAAATCAATTCCGTATGCCATAGGAATAGTATACCACATACAGTTTATAATCTAAAAGACTATATTTTCCGTTTCTCATTCAGTCCAACTCTTCTAACACCCATACTAGCAAAAACCTCCTATAAATCCAAACAATAGCATGACATCAATAAAAAATGCTCCGAGTAAAATAAATCGAAGCACACCTTTACTATCTATTCGGATATAAACTCAGCATTATAGTCTTTTAGTTTACTTTTAGTACAAGTCAGCGAGTCGTATACAGTACTGAAGTACGGCAAGACGAGCTAACACAGTAATAAAAGATAAACTAAAATAGCATGAAAATTGCCAAATAACCACTCGGCTTTTTTAGCATCCATTTTCAAAAATCCCCAGCTGCTTTCAGCTAGGGATGGATGCACTCTATTCCTCTTCACGCGCAAATTGGCTTTGGTAGAGGTCATAATAGAAGCCTTGGTCGGCAAGGAGGCTTTGGTGGTTTCCTTGTTCGATGATCTGGCCGTCTTTGAGGACCAGGATTTTGTCGGCTTCTTGGATGGTGGAAAGACGGTGGGCGATGACAAAGCTGGTACGACCCTGCATGAGTGTTTTCATGGCTTTTTGAATCAGAAGTTCCAGGCGGGTATCCACGGAGCTGGTGGCCTCATCTAGGATAAGGATTTTAGGATCCGCTAGGAGGGCACGGGCGATGGTCAGGAGTTGTTTCTGACCGAGTGAGATGTTGCTGGATTCTTGATTCATCTGCATCTTGTAACCACCTGGGAGGCTGCGAATGAAGTAATCCACATTGGCAGCTTTAGCGGCTGCCACGATTTCCTCATGGGTGGCCTCCAAATTCCCGAAGCGGAGGTTTTCCTCAATGCTGGCTTCGTAAAGCCAGGCGTCCTGCAAGACCATGCCGAATTGCCGGCGGTATTCTTGGCGGTCAATGGTGCGGATGTCTTGGCCATCGACTCGGATAGCACCGCCGTCTACATCATAGAAGCGCATGAGTAGGTTGATCAGGGTGGTTTTTCCAGCACCTGTTGGTCCGACAATCGCCACCATTTGTCCTGGTTCTACTTCAAGGTTAAAGTTTTGAATCAGCGGTTTATCCGCAGTATAGCTAAAGGAGACCTGGGCAAAGGAGACCCGACCGCTGAGGGGTTGGGCAAGAGCTTTTTCACCGGTTTGGTTTTCAGCTGGTTCATCCAAGACTTGGAAGATCCGGTCCAGAGAGGACTGGGCACTTTGGAGTTGACCCGCAATCTGGGTCAAGATTTGTACGGGCTGGCTGATTTGCCAGACATACTGGACAAAGGCCTGCATGTTTCCGATGGTCAAGCGGCCTGCCAAAACTTGGAGGGCACTGAGAAAGGCCACTACAACATAGGCAAAATCAGAGAGTCCGTGGAGGAGAGGGGCCATAAGGCCTGAGCGGAAGCTGGCATTGAAGCCGACTTCTTCTAACTCATCCACGATGTCCTGAAATTCTTCTACGGTCTGTTCTTCACGGCCATAGAGTTTTACAATCTGGAAACCTGTCAGGTGTTCCTGTACAAACCCATTCAATTTTCCCAAAATATTGGCTTGACGCTTAAAGGACGGTTGGGATAACTTGAGAATCTGGCTCGAAGTCAAGTAAGTGAGCGGAATCACCAAGGTCACCACAAGGGCTAGGGGCAGATTGATGGAATAGACCATGACCAAAACCAAGATAATGGTGCCGATGGCATTTACAATCTGCAAGAAACTTTGTTGGAGGGCATTGGAGACGGTCTCCACATCACTGGTGAAGCGGCCCAAAAGATCCCCGAACTGCTGGCGGTCAAAATAAGATACCGGCAGGTGGTTAACCTTGTGGCTCAATTCCTTGCGCAGGTCACGGACAGTGGCCTGCACCGCATTGGTCATAAAGTAGTTGGCATAATAAGCACCAACTGAATAAAGCGTTCCCCGAATCAGGTAGAGAACCAGCACCCAAAAGACATAGGAGACATTGAGACCGCTGGCCTTGCCTTGCGCCATATCCAGGAGATTCTTGGTCAACTCTGTAATGGCCAATCCCAGAACAAAGGGCTCCAAGACCGACATGACAATGCTCAAGACTTTGAAGGCCACTGCTAAATAAACACTGCCTCGGTAGGCACGAAGGTAGGACCACAGACGTTTAAAATTATTTTCTTTCATGCCTTACTCCTCCCCTCTATTCAGCTGCGAATTAGCAATTTCACGATAAATCGCATTGGATTCCATGAGTTCTTCGTGGGTTCCACGTCCCACAATCTCACCCTTTTCCAAGACAATAATTTGATCCGCGTCCATAATGGTTCCAACCCTTTGGGCAACAATCAAAACGGTAGCGTTCTGGGTCACTTCTTTAAGTCTGCGGCGCAAAAGGGCATCCGTCTTGTAATCCAGGGCCGAGAAAGAATCATCGAAAATGTAGATTTCCGGCTCCTTCACCAAGGCACGGGCAATGGACAAGCGTTGCTTCTGACCGCCTGACAAGTTGCTTCCACCTTCTGCTAGATGGGTCTCAAACTGGTCTTCCTTGCTTTGGATAAAATCCAAGGCTTGGGCCACATCAGAGGCAGTCACCAAATCTTCCTGATCCGCCTGGGAATTCCCGAAGCGGAGGTTTTCTGCGATACTTCCGGTAAAGAGCAGGGCTTTCTGCGGAATGAACCCAATCTTCTGCCGCAGAGCCTTGAGGTTATAGGAGCGAACATCGACTCCATCCACTAAAATGCGCCCCAAGGTCACATCAAAGAAACGGGGAATCAACTGCACCAAGGAAGACTTCCCAGAACCCGTTGAACCAATAAAGGCAATGGTTTGACCTGGCTGGGCCTTGAAGGAAATATCATGTAACACCGGATTTTCAGTTTCACCCGGATAAGCAAAGGTCACCCGGTCAAATTCCAAGTATCCCTTGGTTTCGGTTTCAGTTACTCCGTCTTCATTCGGCGAAATAGACAGAGGCATATTCATCACCTCTTGCAGACGGCGGGCTGATACAGCCGTCCGTGGGTAGGTCGTAAAGAGGTTGGCCAAGAGTAGGCAAGACAAGAGGGCATGGAAGCTATATTCAATAAAGGCAACCACGACCCCGATCTGAATCTGCCCTTGATTCAACGGATCCAAGGCAAACCAAACGATGGCCACGATCATCGCAATAATAATCTGAGCAAAAAGGGGATCGGTTAAACCCGTCAATTTGAACAAGCGATTGGAGTTGGCTTGGTAAATGTCATTCTCCTGAGCAAACCGATCCTCCTGAAATTCTTCCCGGCCAAAGGCCCGAATCACGCGCAAACCCGTCAAGTTTTCCCGCGCAAAATGGTTAATCCGGTCCAAACTCTCCTGTTGTTTCTCCGATAAAGGACGACTGGCTACCGCCACATACCAGATTACCAGCACCAAGAATGGGATAGAAAAGGCCACAATCCATGAAAGAGACGGGCTCGTCATAAAGACCATCACCAAACTCGAAAAGAGCATAATCGGCGTAATAACCCCAAATTTCAAGGTCTGATCCGCAAATTGCATCAGGGTAAAGGCGTCACTGGTAATCCGAGTGACCAAGGAGGAAACACCAATCTGTTCATATTCCTGATGCGAATAGTACTGAAGCCGTTTATAGACATCCAAACGCATATCGCGGATCATCTTATTGGTCAAGCGACTCCCGGCGTAGGTCTGCAAGAAACGCCCCAAAATTCCGACAAGGGCTGTAATAACCATGGTGATTCCCCAGAAGTAAATCCGTGACTCATCTCCCGCGACCACTCCCTGGTCAATCATTCGAGCCAAAAAAGTCGGTAAACCCAGGTTTACAATGACAAAGAGCGAAGCCGCAAAAATATCTAGGGCCAGCAGCTGAGGGTATTTTTTCAAATAGTTCCAAATATAGAGCATAGTTCCTCCTTTCAAGCTAATCCTCACTGATAGAGGTATCATTCTATTCTAGTTCTTTCTGAACCTGATCCAAAAACAGCAACGCTTCCAAAGGAGTCATTTGGCTCAGATTGATTGTTTTTAATTTTTCCAGTAGGGGGTGGGGCTGACTTGGCAAGGCTTCTGGCACTTGGAATAGATCCAATTGCCCCATCTGAGGCTGAAACTCCTGATTCTCCAGTCCATCCAAGATAACCTGGGCTCGAGCCAAGAGAGCAGGAGGCAGACCTGCAATTTTAGCCACATGGATTCCGTAAGATTGATCGGCAGGACCAGGTTCAATCTTGTGGAGGAAGGTAACCGTACCCCCTTCTTCTAGTGTGGCAACATGCACATTGGCCAGTCCCGTGAGGTCCTCTTCCAATTCCGTTAACTCATGGTAGTGGGTGGCAAAGAAAGTTTTTGCTCCAACTTTATCATGGATATATTCAATCAAGGCTTGAGCCAAGGCCATACCATCATAGGTTGCGGTTCCACGGCCCAACTCATCAAAGAGGATGAGGGACTGGGCGCTAGCATGCTGCACAGCCTGGTTGGCTTCCATCATCTCCACCATAAAGGTTGATTGGCCAGAAACCAAATCATCAGCAGCTCCAATCCTGGTAAAGATGGCATCAAAAATCGGCAAATCTGCTTCCTTAGCGGGAACATAGGAGCCTAGCTGAGCTAGGATAACCATCATTGCAATCTGTCGCATGTAGGTCGACTTCCCGCTCATATTAGGACCTGTAATCAACTGAATCCGGTCCTCTGCCGACATAACTAGGCTGTTAGGAACATAGGACTGGCGACCCAAGACTGCCTCCACCACCGGGTGGCGGCCTTCCAGTACTCGAATCTGACCTGTCTCATTAAAAGTCGGTTTGACCCAAAGCTGACTTTCTGCAACCGAGGCTAAACTTTGGAGAACATCGATACTGGCCAGGGCTCCAGCCAGACTTTGCAGCCGGGGCATATACTTGGCCACCTCTTCCCGAATCCGCATAAAGAGGTCATACTCTAACTGAGACGACTGATCTCGAGCCTCTAGGAGCTGGCCTTCAATTTGGGCCAATTCCTGACTTCCAAAACGCTCCGAGTTTTTCAAGGTTGCCTTGCGGTAAAAATGGTCAGGCACATGGCTAAGTTGGGACTGAGTGACATGGAAATAATAGCCATCCTTCCGATTGTAATCAATCTTGAGATTATTGATGCCCGTCGCCTGACGTTCCCGGCTTTCCAAATCCGCCAACCAAGAAGTTCCTTCCCGCAAGGCCTTGCGGTACTGATCCAAAACTGGATCAAATCCTGTCTTAATAAGGCCTCCATCCATGAGTTGATTTGGGGCCTGCGGATCGATAGCCGCATCAATCAAGGCATACAATTCCTCCAAGGGATCCAAACCTTGAATCAGAGGCTCTAAGGCTGACTGCTGCAAACTGGTCAGCAGGTGCCGAATCTGTGGCACCTGCCCCAAGGTCGCAGATAGCTGCAAGAGATCCTTGGGCAAGACCTTACCGAAGGAAACCCGGCTAACCAAGCGTTCAATATCGTAGACCCCTTTCAGACTCTCTACCAAGTCCTGGCGCTCAAAAAAGGCCTCTAACAAAATCGTCACCTGATTTTGCCGCTGCTCAATCTGCTTTCGATCCAGGAGTGGCTGTTGGATCCATCGGCGTAAGAGCCGCAAGCCCATGGCCGTCCGTGTTTGATCCAAGACCCCTAATAAGGAGCCCTGCTTCTTGCCACTCCGAGCATTCTCGGTTAGATCTAAGCTTTGTTTGGTCGCAAAATCCATCCGGAGAGAATCCGCAATTTGATAGACTTCAACCGGCTTCAAATGGTCCAGATCCCGCATCTGGGTCTGGTAAATATAAGCCAGCAAGCTCGCAGCAGCCGTAAATTCCAGCTCCTTTAAGCTAATCGGTAAGAGAGGACTGGCATCCAAGGGCTTGTCTACCCAGGAGACTAGGAGTTGCAGCTGCTGTTTTAGAACCGCCTCTTGTTCCTCTGACACCTGGCCTGCCAGAACCACTTCTTTAGCCTGGAGATTTCGGATCTCACTCAAAACCAACTCCCAGCGATCCAACTGGGTCACCGCAAATTCCCCCGTAGCCAAATCCAAGTGGGCCAAGCCATAGGCCTGCCCCCGGGTATAAAGGCCAACCAAGAAATTGTTCTGGCCATCACGACTAGGGCCGTCCAAGCTAGTTCCTGGAGTCACTACTTGAACGACCTCACGTTTCACCACGCCCTTGGCCTGTTTGGGATCCTCCATTTGCTCAGCTATGGCTACCTTGTAGCCCTGTTCTATCAAAGTGTCAATGTACTGCTGGGCTGAGTGATAGGGAACCCCCGCCATGGGAATGGGGTCCTCCGCATTTTTATTTCGCGACGTAATGGAAATCTCAAGAATCTGCGCCGCTCTGGTCGCATCTTCATAAAAGAGCTCATAAAAATCCCCCATGCGGAAGAACAGAAAGGCATCGGGGTAATCTTTTTTCATATCGACATACTGCTGCATGCCAGGTGATAATTTAGCTTGACTCATAAGGCCTCCTCGACATAAGAGCGAATATCTTCTTCTAAACTGGCACCATCTTGACTGGAACGTGTCACCACCAAAAGGGTGTCAGCCCCTGCAATCGTGCCCAAAATTCGGCAATCGCCACTGGCATCTAGGCTATTGGCCAAAACGGAAGCCTCCCCCAATCCAGTATGCAAAACCAGGCTGAACTCAACCCGGTCCACTCTCTTCACATAGAGGGCAACATCTCCCAAACTCGTCTCAGGTCCCGTCCGCGGCAGGCGGTAAAAAGACGGACCTTGAGCTGGCATGTGGCGCTCCACCCCCAGCTCCTTCATATCCCTGGACAAGGTTGCCTGGGTCACCTCAATACCAGCTTCCTTGAGAGCAGCTTGTAGCTCCTGCTGCCGATGAAACCGCCGCTCGCTCAAAAGTTGTCCAATCAAATCCTGTCTATCTGCTTTTTTCATAGCTTTTCCTCATGCATTCTGTTTCAATTATAACAAATTTTTTATCAGCCTGTCCTTGTTGGATTTAAGTCCAGCCTTATGATAAAATAAAGAGAAAAAAGGAGAAATTATGAACCAAAAATCATTAGTGGCCCAACGGCTAGCGGCTCAAATTGAAAGCCTTGATGAAGCAGCCATTCTGGACCTTTTAGAAACCCCAAAATCTTCTGATTTGGGAGATATCGCCTTCCCTGCCTTCAGCTTGGCCAAGGTTCTTCGCAAGGCACCTGCTGTGATTGCCCAAGAAATCGCTGACGCCATTGACGCAACTGGTTTTGAAAAAGTGGTCGCAACTGGACCTTATGTCAACTTTTTCCTAGACAAGGTCAGCATGGGAGACCAAATTCTCCGTTCTGTCATTGAAAAAAAAGACACTTATGGATCTCAAACGATCGGTCAGGGACAAAATATCACCATTGACATGTCTAGTCCCAACATCGCAAAACCCTTCTCAGTCGGACACTTACGTTCAACCGTTATCGGTGATTCTCTAGCGAACCTCTTTTCTAAATTAGGCTACAACACTATCCGGATTAACCACCTTGGAGACTGGGGAAAACAATTCGGGCTTTTGATTGTGGCTTACAAACTTTGGGGGGATAAGGCAGCTGTTGAAGCCAACCCGATTGACGAGTTGCTTAAACTCTATGTCCGCATCAACGAGGAAATGGAAACCAAACCAGAATTGGACGAACAAGGACGGGAATGGTTCCTCAAATTGGAACAGGGCGACCAGGAAGCATGGGAACTCTGGGAATGGTTCCGTTCTGAAAGCTTGGTTGAATTCAACCGCATTTATGAACTTCTCAATGTCTCCTTTGATAGCTACAACGGTGAAGCTTTCTACAATGACAAAATGGATGAAGTCATTGAAATCTTGGAAGAAAAAGGCCTCCTTCAGGAATCACAAGGAGCTTCTATTGTTGATTTGGAGGAATTCAACCTCAACCCAGCTTTGATTAAAAAGTCTGACGGGGCTACCCTCTACATCACTCGTGACCTAGCAACTGCCCTCTACCGGAAACGGACTTACGATTTCGCCAAAAACATCTACATTACTGGGCACGAACAATCTGGCCACTTTGCTCAACTCAATGCCGTTTTGGAGAAAATGGGCTATGACTGGGTCAAAGACATGTCCCATATTCCTTTTGGCTTGGTAACGAAAAATAAGAAAAAATTGTCCACTCGGAAGGGCAACATCATCTTGCTCGAGCCAACCATCGTTGAGGCGATTGCACGGGCAGAAAAGCAAATTGCTGAGAAAAATCCAGATCTTCCAAACAAGGAGCAAGTGGCCCGCCAAGTTGGTGTAGGAGCCATCAAGTTCTACGACTTGAAAACCGATCGTATGAACGGTTATGACTTCGATTTGGAAGCCATGTTATCCTTCGAAGGTGAAACTGGTCCTTATGTGCAGTACGCCTATGCACGTATTCAGTCTATTCTACGTAAGGCAGACTATCAACCAGATCCAGCTGCTCACTATCACTTAGAAGACAGCGAAAGCTGGGAAATCTTGAAAATTCTTCAAGACTTCAGCCGCGTTATCGAACGGGCAGCTAACCAGTTCGAACCATCGATCATCGCAAAATATGCCATCAACCTGGCACAACACTTCAACAAATACTATGCCCACACCCGCATCCTGGAAGACAGCCCCGAACGTGAAAGCCGCCTAGCCCTCAGCTACGCAACCGGTATCGTTCTTAAAGAAGCCCTTCGTTTATTGGGAGTGGAAGCACCTGAACAAATGTAAAATCTGTAAAAGATGATTAAAAAGCACTTGAACTTTGAAAAATTCAAGTGCTTTTTTAGACTCCTTCTCAAGAGTGGATAATCAGCGGAATTAGTACCGCTAAGAGAGCTATGGTGGTCCCTATAGACCACAAGATGAACTCTCGTTTGATCTTGCGTTCACGCTCTAATTCATCAATCCTTGCAAGAGACTGTTCTTCTCTAAAGTTGGAGAACATGAGTTGGGTTTTGGTCAATAGATCATCCATACGATCATTGACTCTTTCGAATCTTTCATCAACTCTTTCAAAGCGTTCATTGATTTTCTCAAAACCCAATTGGGTGAGTTCGCGATTGTAGCGCAACTCATTTTGAATCGCATCAAATTTTAAGTCGATTTCGGTCTTGGTGTAGTAGTTGTTCTCCATACTTTATCCTCCTCAAAAAACAAATTCATCCACTGATGACGGTCGACAAGGACTCTGACTACGATTTTCCTCCCCATAGGTAGGGAGTCTAAACTTCCTAGTTTTGTAGGTGGAACAGCATTTGGATTAGCTTTCAGAATGAGTCCGGTGACGCCTTAATTGATTCAAGCTATTCCCGACAATTCGTACCCCCAGTATAATCCTCCATGTGACAAGAGTCAAGTATTAAGAGAGCACCTCTTACAATCCAAAAATCCAAATTCCAACTAAGGCTAACATCAATTGAACCAGTCCAATGACCAGAATATAGGAGCCATAGATTGGAGCATTTTTCATAAAAGTTCGCAAATCTAGTCGGAGACCAATGGCTGCCAGAGCCAACCATTCCAACCAAGTCATCAAACTTTGAAGGTTAGACGTTAAGGCCTCTGGTAACTCCAATAAGGTGTTTAGCAGACTCGCCAAGATAAACCCGTAGAGGTAATAAGGAACTTTTTTCAAGAGACAAGCCTTCTTGACTGCTCCCGCTTCTTTTTCTTTTTTCCAAAATTCAAGGAAAAAAAGGACAGGAACCAGATAAAGAATGCGGGTCAGTTTAAAGAGCATAGCCAAGGGAAGCACGGCCGGGGAAAGAAGGGTGGCCGCTGCAGCAACTTGCCCAACAGATTGCAGGGTACCGCCAATGAGAGCAGCTTGCTGTAGTTCTTGGAAATGGAGCAGAACAGCGGCTAGAGGGAAGAGAAACATGAGCAAGGTTCCCAAGAGATTCACTAGAACAATGGCTGTCCCCTTCTCCTGCTCGGAAACCTTGGTCATAGGAGCTAGAGCCCCAATCGCTGATGATCCACAGATGGCCGTTCCACCAGCCAACAATATCGACGCATCCTGCGAGAAACCTAGCCTCTGAGCCAGTTTATAACTAGCTCCTAAAGATAGGATAAACACGAAGCTCACAAAAGCCATAGAGGGAATCCCCATCTGGCTAAAATTTTTGGTATCCATGGTAAAGGCTAGAAGAATAATGGCATATTCCAAGAATCGACGTTCCGCCAATTTCGTTCCCAAGTTTAATTGGGGAGACCGAAGGAGCGTATTCCCCAGGATCATCCCCAGTACAAGGGTCAAGGGAGCAACTCCAACCAAGGGAATAAACTGAGCCAAAATAACGGCTAAGATTGTTACAAAAAGAGCGGCCACAAGGCCGGGCAGGTGATGGCGTGTCATACAATCCTTTCTAAAAACTCCCTCACCCCTAGCTTCCAGAGGAGGGAGAAAATAGTGCAACAGGTCTGGGAGACCTGTTGAATTTTATCCATTAAGCATGCAAGGCATGCAATCAATAAGTTCATCAAAGAGGCTTGACAAAGTCAGATTTTGAAATCCAATGAGTATATACTCTTTTAGTTTATCTTTTATTACTGTGTTAGCTCGTCTTGCCGTACTTATTTGAAACTTTCTTCGAAAATTGTATCGGCAAGTTCAAAATCTCCCCCAGAGATTTGAGCTGTCTACGAATCGCTGCCTTGTACTAAAAGCAAACTAAAAGACTATAAAAGGCTATGAAATTACAAAAACTTGTTCGTCACCACTCTCATCATTCACAAAATGGGGAAACGAACAAGTTTTGGAATTCCTTAATCCTGAAATCCATTGGGGTTCAAGCGCTGCCACTTCCAGGCATGACGACACATCTCTTCCAGTCCGAGTTGGGCCTCCCAGCCCAACTCTTCTCGAGCCTTAGTGGGGTCTGCGTAACAGGCAGCGATATCGCCGGGTCTCCGAGAATAAATCTGATAGGGTATTTCCTGACCAGCTGTTTGGCTAAGACCTCTAATCATTTCCAAAACGGAATAGCCTTGACCAGTCCCTAAATTGTAAACAGATAGGCCTGATCCTGTTGCCCATCGTTTCATTGCTGCCACGTGCCCCCGGCTAAGGTCTTGGATATGGATATAATCCCTCACACCTGTTCCATCAGGAGTGGTATAATTATCCCCAAAGACCCGAACATGGTCACGTAATCCACAGGCAACCTGAGTGATGTAGGGAACTAGGTTACTGGGAATTCCTTGGGGATGCTCTCCTAAACGTCCACTAGGATGGGCACCAATGGGATTAAAGTAACGGAGAATGACCAGATTCCAGCTTCCATCAGCAGCAAATAGATCTCGAAGAATCTCTTCACCCATAAGCTTGGTTCGGCCATAGGGATTTGTAACAGATAGAGGGGCTGTTTCTGTCAAGGGCAGTTCTTGGGGATCCCCGTAAACGGTGGCAGAGGAGGAAAAAATGAGGTTTCGGCAGCCAACACTTTGCATGATTTCCAGCAAATGAAGCAGGCCTACAAGATTATTGTCATAGTAAGCCAGGGGTATCTGTGAAGATTCCCCAACTGCCTTAAAGCCAGCAAAGTGAATAACCCCTGTCACCTCTTCTTTTTGGAATATCTGCTCTAGCAGACCCTTATCCCGCACATCTCCTACATAAACAGGGAAAGCCTGGCCGGTCAATTCCTTGACCACTTCCAGGCTTTTGGGATGCGAATTGCTGAAGTTGTCTAAGACCACCACTCGATGGCTGGTCTCCAACAACTCTAAAACGGTATGAGAACCGATATAACCGGCCCCACCTGTCACCAAGATTGTTTCTGCCATCCGCTCTTCCCCTTCCCTTATTTCTTCTTATCGCGGTTTCGACGTGAATTGCTTCGTTTTTCTTTATTTCTCTTGGATTTTTTCTTTTCTTTTTGAGTTTTTTTTCCGTAATTTCCGTAATCACCGTAGGAACCGTAAGCACCATAGCGCTCCATATTGGTGTCCACCTTGTTGAGGATCACACCAAGGAAAGGTGTTCCGGTTTGCTCCAATTGCTCCACCGCTTTTTCAACAGCACGGCGTTTATTAGAACCCGACTCCACCACCAAGATAGTCGCGTCTCCTTGTTGAGTGATGATCGCCGCATCAATAACCATCCCAATCGGTGGAGTATCAATGATGATATAATCATAGTACTTGCGTAAAATAGCAATCATCTTGTTAAAGTTCAGGCTTTGCAAGAGTCCAGTCGGGTTTGGAGAAACCGGACCAGATTGAATGACATAGAGATTCTCAATGTCTGTATCACAGAGCCCTTCCGATAAATCGGTTTTTCCTGTCAGATAGTCTGTCAAACCTGTGATTTTATCCCGCGTTGAAAACACACCAGACATCACACTGTTCCGAATATCCGCATCCACCAGAAGAGTTTGGTAACCAGACCGAGCAAAAGCAATGGCCAAGTTCACGGAGGTCGTTGACTTCCCCTCTCCAGGCTGTACGGAACTAATGGAGATGACATCAATGCTGTCACCACTCAACTGAATATTGGTTCGTAGGGCGTTATAGTATTCTTCGGTTTTTTCCGCATCCTCTCGACGCGTCCGATTTAGTTTTAATGTTGGCATACAGCTAGCTCCCTTACTTTAGTTTGGCAAAATCTGGCACTACACCCAAAAGGGTCAAGCCCATCATCTCTTCCACATCTTCTGGTTTCTTCACGCGGTCATCCACGATTTCTGCAACCAAGATAATCACAACCATCAAGGATCCTCCGGCTACAAAACCAAGGAGAACATTGCGGCGAATGTTTGGTGAAACGGGCTGGCTGTTAACTTGTCCTTCTTCCAAGGTTGTTACATCAGACACGCGAGTAACTTCAATGATCTTATCAGCCGCTGCTTGACGGACACCATTAACAATCCGCGCGGCTTCTTCAGCTGATTCATCTTGTACACTGATCGATACAATCCGCGTATCTGCCGGCACCGTTACGTTGATTTTAGAGGCCAACTGAGAGGTCCCCATGTCCAAACCGAGTTCAGATACAACCCGGCTCATCACATCTTGGGAGAGAATGATTTCTTTGTAGTCCTTAACCAGGTAACTACCGGCCTGAAGGTCTTGGTTGGTCAAACCCGGATTGTCTTGTTGCTGGCGGTTCACCACGTAAATCCGAGTTGTACTTTGGTACATGGGAGTGGCTACATAGAGGCTATAACCTAAGGCCATAATCGCCACGAGCAAGGAGAAGAAGAGGACCAAAAACTTGCGTTTCCAGACGGTACGTATCAAACTAAGCACGTCCACTTCCACTTGGTTATTTTGCTTTTTCATGAGTTCTCCTATATAATTTCATCTTCTAGTAACAATTCTTGATTGGTGATAAAGAGCCGATGCGCTCGCTCCAAGCCATAATTTTTCCGAATCAGTTTATAAGCCTGATCCATGTATGGAGGCCGTCTATCCAAATTGTGCATATCGCTTGCGACAAAATGGACCAAATCTTGGTCCAAAAAGAAACGGGCCCTTTTCTTCATGAATTTGTACTTATCCCCAAAGAGCTTGGGGGGAAGCACGGACGAGGAATTAATCTGCATGTAGCAGCCCATATCAATGAGTTCCTTGACCTTGTCAGCATCCATATCCAAGGCATGGTAGCGTTCAATGTGGGCCACCACAGGAGTAATCCCTAATTGCAGAATAGCTGAAAGAGCCTTATGAATGTCCCGGTAGGGCGTGTCCATGCTAAATTCGATTAGGGCATATCCAGTCCCACCTAGAGTAGGAATGGTCCGCTCTTCTAATTTTTTCAAAGCATCTGAATTGAAATAAATCTCGGCACCATAAAGAATGGTGAATCCAGGGCCAATTTCAGATTCTAAGGCTTTGATCTGCTGAAAATTTGTCTCAAACTTATCTTCCGGGGTATCAAAGAGAGCCCTACGACGATGGGAGGTCGCAATGACGGTTCGAACACCTTGGCGATAGGATTCTTCCAAAAGAGCCCTGGTATCTTCGAGTGTCTGAGCCCCATCATCCACATCAAAAATAATATGTGAGTGAATATCAATCATCTTATTGTCCCTCCAAAACTGCTTGGATTTTGGATTTGGCATTTGCTAGGCTATCTGGGTTAATCTCCATGACATAGAGCTGGGAACCTGGCATGGCATAAGATGGTTTGTCCATGGTTCCGGTTCCTTCAATTGCCTGTGACTCAATCTGGTATTGACCACCTGATTCCAGCTGGCTGTTCATCAAGGTCATCATGGTTTCCAAACTCATGTCGGTTTGGATAGAATCCTGCAGACCTTGAATGATTTGTGGGTAGTTTCGTAAAGCCTCGGTGGACATCAGTTTGCGCAAGACAGCTGCAATAACCTTTTCTTGGTTCTTACCACGATCGTTGTCTCCACCATCAAGGCCATAGCGCTCCCGCACAAAAGCCAGCGCTTTATCTGAATCCAGATGAACAGTGCCAACTGGAAATTCATAATTCCCATGAAGACTGGTAAAGGCTTGATCGTTCTCCACATCGACCCCTCCAACCAAGTCAATCAATTTGAGGAAGGATGTAAAATTGAGGCGGACATAGTAATTGATTGGTATCTCATAAAGATTTTCCAGCGTGTGGATAGAGGCATCCACACCGTAAATACCTGCATGGGTTAATTTATCTGGCTGGTTGTTTCCCCCATCTGCAATGGGAACATAGGAGTCCCGAGGAGTAGTCGTCAAGAGAATCTTCTGGGTCTCACGGTTAACGGTCATCAAAATATTGACATCTGAGCGAGATACAGAAGTGATGGGCCCATAAGTATCAATCCCACTGACATAGATGGTGAAGGCTTGAGCATTCGGGTCTTGACGACTTGTCTCCAACTTCCGTCTTACCTTCATGGTGTAAAGAGGAGTCAAATTGTCCTGGAAGTTTGGATACTCACTTTCGATGGTATCAGCAAAAATACTATTGACGACAATGGCCTGTGCTTGACCTTCTTGCAATTGCTTATAAGCATCTACGTAAGAGGATGAGGTGTCGAAATTTGGAGTCACCTGCTTTTTCGCACTTAAGTCTTCCTGCAATTTCGTCACGTTATCCCGGTCGGTATCCATTGGTGCCAAAATTTTCTCCACCTGACTAATGTCCTTACGGTCACTGTCTTTAGGAACATAGACGGTCAATTCATACTCTGTGTAGTTGGCCTGATGATTGAGGCGCGTGGAAAGACCTACCAACTGTTGGACCCCAATCGAAGCCAATCCAGTTGACACCAAGCCGACTACCAAAACTAGCGTTACCCAAACACGCCCAGGGAAACGCAAAAGCACCCAGAATAGAATTCCTAAAACTACTATGGCCAGGAAGGACAACATCAAATTAACATGGTAGACCGCTAAAATGTTATAGCGAATCACACTGTAAATCAGATAAGCGGATAGCAGAAAGACTAAGCCCCATAGGAACCAGTTGACGATTTGCAAAACAGGGTTGGACCTAACCCGATTTCTTCTACTTCTTGACATCTTTTCCTTTCGGAAACCCAATGGGCTCCATCCTTACTTTTTTCAAAATTCTTACACTCCCGCCCAGATTTCATACCCGGTAGCGGTCGTAACCTATCCAAAAATGGATTCCGTTCAAAGGTGGTCACTCCCAGCCTCACTTATCTTGCAAGAAAATCTGACCACTCTTCAATCTCTCCTATTATACCACAAATCCTGATTTGTCAAGCTTTCTAAACCAAAAAAGAGGCCAGAAGCCTCTCACAGTTATCCCTCTTTTTGCTGGGACTGCAATTTTTTCATTTTTTCAAGCAAGGCTGTCTTTGAAGTTGGTTTTGCTTCCTGTTCTCGTGCTTGTTTTTCATGGAAGCGACGAACCTGAGCCTTGCCCTTATCATCTAATTGATATTTACCCATCGATATCACTTTCTTTCGTAAAGTTTGAATTGATTCAAATCTGTCTCAATCTCAGAGTAGTTGGTCGACAGCTCTCGCTCCACCTCATCCAAGAGCGGTTGAGACTGATTAACCACCACGTAGCGCGGCCGGCCGCCTTCCAAATCATTAGTCAGGCGGATTTGATTTTCCGGTAAAGCCAAATAATAATCCGGACTCAAAAGTGAGGACGCCGACCACATCTCCACCTCCTGGTACCAATTAGCCCGGCTATCCCAAGCATAGAGAGTATCAGAGCGATCCGCCTCCGCTTGGATATAGGATCGCAATTCTTGACGTTCCTCTTGCACCTCGGCTTCTCCAATAGTTCGAATGCCTAAAGGAAGAAGAACTAAAACAGTTCCCAAGAGTAGGGGAAGGTAGAAAAGGGTGGCGACATACTTCCGGAATAGGGGACGTTCTGTCTGAGCTTTTTGGTGCCGTCCATGTTGGACACCTGCCTGCAATCGATCAAAGAGAAAAATTTGGATCAGCCAGAAATAGACTAAACCTGGCAATAACTGGTGGAAACCAAATTCAGCCTGACTGCTGGCCACAAGCCAGGTAGCCAAAGACCCCAGGACACCAAGAGGGAGGAAAAAGAGCCCTTCTCGAGTCCGGGGCGCCTGCCGCAGACCCCACAAACCAATTGGAAGACCTAAGCCCAATAAAACCAAGAAATAGAAAAGAGCTGATTGCCAGAAACTAGCCATATGGAAATTCATGGTCTGCCAGATATAAGAACCTTGATTCAAAGCCAACCCAAAGGTTCCATTAAAAACTGTCACATAGCCTAAGGGATAAAAGACCAGCGAAAAACCAATCAAGCCGGATAGGAGCTGAGAAACGCCCACACCAATCTGACGCTGTCGAAGATTGTGATAGGTTAGGTAGAGGAAGTTGATTCCAAAAAAGAAAGTCCCTACAAACGGATCTATCATCACTACAATAGACGCCAAAGCACCATACCTAAGAAAAATCTTATTCCCTACTTCTCCTTGGGAAATCTGCAGTAAAGTCTCTAGCGCTACCAATAAGAGTGGAAGGGTAAAAAGAGGAGCATAGAGACCACCAAATCCCAAAATCAATGTCAAGAAATAAAAGAAATGGGTGGAGGCCCCAGCAACTTGTTGATTCCCTGTTAGGTTATAAGCGAACCGATAAGCCTTACGTCCACTGATATAAAAGAATACAAACTGAAAGAGACTTAGGAGAGCTGCTCCCTGGTAAAAGGAACCTAGCCATATCAAGAGGTAAAATAAAATACCTGCAGTTCCATAAAAGTTCTCATAGACCATCTGCCCTTGCTGAAGGGCCCAGCCCCCATACAGGATTTGCTCTTGCAAATTCGTCGCTAGTTGAGTCAGGAAAGGATTGGCCACACTAAAAAAGGCCAGAAGGAAGCTCCAAATTAAGGGAGTTACAAAAGGAAGTTGAACATTCTCTTTTGATTCCCGGTTGGATCGCTGATAAGACCGCCGGTCTCCTCTAGATTCCATGATTTGTTCCGTCATCGTATTCTCCTTTTTACATTCCCCTTTAGTATACCAAAAAAGAAGGGATGCGGGCACCTTCAACTGAAACTCCCTCCCTTCTTTATCACTTTTTTTACAACATAGGAGCAAAAATCTGCACTATTTCCTTGATCAACCGTTGGTACCAAACCGGCTTGATAGTATGATCCGTAACTTCAATAGATTCATCAAAAATACTTTGGAAATCCTGACGCATAGCCTCTAGACTATTGGTCTGGTACATGAGCACCGCATTTTCATAATGATGTACTAGGCTACGGTAGTCAAAGTTAATGGTTCCCACTACTCCTAGATGACCGTCCACTAAGACATTTTTCGAATGAACAAATCCAGGTTCATACTCAAAAATCCGGACTCCCGCACTCCGCAAGTCAGGATAAGCTCCCCTCGTTACGAGTTGAATAACCTTTTTATCTGGAATATATGGTGTCACGATGCGGACATCTACACCCCTGAGGGCTGCATTTTTGATATCCTCGGTCAAGTCGTAGTCCATAATCAGATAGGGAGT
Source organism: Streptococcus sp. NLN64 (assembly GCF_015831295.1). Classification (NCBI taxonomy): domain Bacteria; kingdom Bacillati; phylum Bacillota; class Bacilli; order Lactobacillales; family Streptococcaceae; genus Streptococcus; species Streptococcus sp. NLN64. Next base: position 32,858 of record NZ_JADXDQ010000008.1, on the reverse strand, counting down.
GGTGATGTAGACATAGTCCTGGGCCTGGGTAATTAAGTTTTGGTAAACTTTTTTTCCTACCTGCTCCTTATACATAGGCTTTGGTCCAGAACCATACGGAATGTAATAGCCCTGCCCCTCTTCTTTTTCTTCTAGGAAATGATAGCGATCAATGTCTTCCAGCTCACCTCGATTAATGTACCAGTTCGTGAGGAAGAGGCGAACCATAGCTTGAACTGCGTCCCCTTGAAGTCGAATTCCGCCATCCTTCCAATGGCCAAAGCGAAGGCGCTCATTGATATACTCATCCGCTAGGTTGACTCCGCCGGTATAGGCAATGTGGCCATCAATGACCAGAATTTTACGATGGTCTCGATTGTTGTAGGCCACGGTCATGCGGGGAATGACCTTATTAAACTGGTAAGCCTCAATACCTTGATCACGCAACTGGCGGGCATAGTTACCTGGAAGGGTAGCCATACAGCCAATGTCATCATAGAGGAACTTGATCTCCACCCCCTGGGCTGCCTTTCGCTTGAGAATATCCAAAATCTGGTCCCACATAATCCCTGGTTCCACGATGTAGTACTCCAAGAAAATAAACTTCTCTGCAGCTTCCAAATCCTGTAAGAGGGCCTGAAAATAGTCCTCACCTAATGCAAAGTAATCAGACTGAGTCCCTTTGTAAATGGCCGAGCTAGGGTCAATCTTCAAAAGGGCTTGCATAATCCCCGCCACTGATTGATTTTGCTCTCGCACCTCATCCAGGCTTTCCTGTGATGCGGGTACAAAGAAATCATACTGTCCAATCGTTTCCAATTGCTGAATCTCCTTGCGAGACAGACGGCGCTCCCCGAACATGATATAGAGCAGGGGACCAAGTACTGGCAAAAGGGCTACTAAGAGCCAAGTAGCTTTGCTATCAGGGGCCATATTACGGTTAAAAATGGAAATGATCGTGGCTATTGTGATTAAGAAAATCAAACCCAGCCAAATATAGGGAAACATACGGCCGAAATAAAAGAAGGCGGCTAAAACCAAGGTTAATTCCGCCAACATGATTGCAACACTAAAACCATATTTCCACATGATTAATCGTAATTTACGCACACTACTTCCTCTTTATCACTTATCCTGTTCGCTTAAAGACCTTCTCAGCCTCTAGCTCCCCATCATAATCATATTCAATATCTTGGATGTAAAGTTGATGGTTCTCCACACGATAGAGCATGTACTCTTCGTCCACCATCATGCCTTCAGGATCAACCACCTGGACCTGACGTACAATTTTATTCCCAGCACCATCGTCCGAGATCAAGGTCCCTTGACCATCTTTCATGGTCAAATGGTAGTTTTCATCTTCCGTTGAAGCTGCATAGGTTCCATCCAGGTTTTCCGGAATTGCCAATACCGTCTCTTCTTCAACCGGTTGCTCTTGACTGGATCGTGCCGAGCAGGCTGTCAATCCTAGGGCAACCAATAACATCAACCCTACGGTCAGCCATTTCTTGGACATTCTGCTACTCCTAATCTATTTTCTCCCATCTAGTATACACCATTTTTACCAAAATGTTAGCTAATTTACTCACTTATCCAACCTTTACGCACCTGACCGACAAAATGTAAAGAACCTGTAATAAAGATTGGACGCCTTTCCTCTTCCCGGATAAAGGTCGCTATCCCTTTTTCAAGCCGGTCCAGCCCTAGGAAAGATCCATCCTCTAAGCCTCCATCAAAAGGAACAAGATAGTAGCTTGCATGTGGTAAGTGCTGCCGTAAATAAGCGACCATCTCCTGGTAATTTTTTCTTGGTAAAAAACCTAAAAGGAAGATCGGCGTGTCCCAGGCCTGGGCCTTTATAAACTCGACCAGGCGCTCCAAGGCTGGCACATTGTGGGCCCCATCAAGGTAAACTCCCGGTGCCAACAGTTCCAAACGGCCCGGCCACTGCACACGCTCCAGCGACCGTCGCATCTGAGCCAGGTCAAGGTCTTGTCCCCTGATCCGAGCCCAGCGAAGGGCAGCCATCAAGGCTAGGGCTGCATTCTCTCTCTGATAAGCACCCGGCAGACTCAACTTGAGTTCTTCCAAGGTCAACCCATTCGTCCAGAAAGTCTGGTCCTGCCACACAAACTCCTGACCAAAGCGGAAAATAGGATTCCCAAAACGAGCCACTTCTTCTTCAAAAACTGGAAGCAAGTCTGCGGACAGCGGGCCCAAGAGTAACTCCTGCTCTGCATTCACAATCCCTGCTTTCTCACACGCAATCGCAGTCAAGCTAGACCCCAGGAGTTCCTGATGATCCAAGCCAATAGAAGTGATGAGAGCCAATTCACTTTCCACCACATTAGTCGCGTCATGGCGACCGCCAATCCCAACCTCTAAAAGTGCCACATCCACGGCCTCCTCCGCAAAATAGAGAAAGGCCACACAAGTCCACAGCTCAAAATAGGACAGAGGCCCCAACTGCATCTGAGCCTCCACCTCCTGCAGACGCAGGGCCAACTGAGACAAACGCTCCAACGGAAGTACGTGTCCATTCAAGCGCACCCGTTCCCGCATATCTTCTAAGTGCGGAGAGGTAAAAGCGCCCACCTTATAACCCTGGTCCAGCAACAGTTGACCTAAAATCGCCTGGGTTGACCCCTTGCCATTTGTCCCCGCAATCTGGATACTCGCAAACTGTCGCTCAGGATGGTCCAGAAGTTCTAAAGCTTCCAACAACCGCTCCTGACCCTTATGAAAATTCAGTCCTATCCGACTATCAAACCAAGACTCTAACGCCTCCAGATTCATGATTAGAACCCCCTTTTCTAAAACACTCCTGAAACAAATTAGCCGATCGGTTCATCAATATACAGACCCGCTGGCCGAAACTGGAATAGCTACTCCCTCCAGCATCCATCCGACCCTCATTAGTCGAATACAGAAAAAGCCGAGGCAAGTACCTGCCCCGACCCCTACAAATCGTTTTTCTCTTCAGTTTAATTGCTTTACCTAGCTTCTTTCAAGCTGGCTGGTAAAAAGCCCCGCAGGACTTGAGCCGAGTCTTCATTTCCGGTCGGCTGGTGAAACAGTCACTTCAATGACTGTTTCACTCCTCTGTCATGAAGCTGTTGAAGACTTCTTCAATCATGTCCCATTCGGCGTTGGAATCTTCAGGGATCGGTTGGAGGTCGCCTTCGGTGCCGTCTTCGTTTTCTGTGTAGGAATAGGCTTGAATTTCGATTTGGCCATCTTCGTCTTCTTCAGCACTGACGGGCATCAGGAGAACATAGTTCTTACCAAATTCTTCTCGCCCATCGATGGTTAAGATGATTTCAAATAAGCTTTCATTCCCGGCCTCATCTACCAGAGTGATAACATCGCGTTCGTGTTCTTCGTGTGAATGTGACATGGTTTCCTCCTAAAAATGGCGGTCTAAATAATTTTGTAAAATCAATTGAGCCGCTAATTTATCAATCACTTTTTTGCGTTTAGAACGACTGATATCCGCTTGTTCAATCAGCATTCTCTCAGCGGCCACAGTGGTCAAGCGCTCGTCTTGGTAGGATACTGGCTTGCCAAACTCCTTGGTCAGTAATTCTCCATAGGCCTGACTAGCTTCAACCCGAGGACCGCTGGTATTGTTCATATTCTTAGGCAGACCAATTACGAATTGATCTACTGTGTATTCTTGGACAAGTTGAGAAAGGCGGTCCAAGCCAAATTCACCCTTCTCTTCATCAATGGGAATAATCTCCAAGCCTTGGGCAGTAAATCCCAAGGGATCGGAGATTGCGACTCCAACTGTTTTAGAGCCCACATCCAACCCCATAATTCTCATTAAAAATCGACTCCTTGTCCTTTCAAGTAATAGCGGACCAGTTCTTCAACAATCTCATCGCGTTCGTATTTACGGATTTGATTCCGAGCATCGTTGTAACGAGGCACGTAAGCTGGATCCCCGCTCAAAACATACCCGACAATCTGGTTGATTGGGTTATAACCTTTTTCGCTTAGGGACGTGTAAACATGGGTCAAAGTCTCGCTGATTTCCTTTTTATTGGAATCATCAAGATTAAAACGAACTGTTTCATCTGTAAAACTCACTATTACACCTTCTTTCTCATATAGTATTTCCCCATTATACCACACTCCAGAGGGGAAAACAATTGGGGGTTACGGAGCATCAGTCACAACGGCACCGTTCGTCTGCCGAACTTCCAAGAATTTACTTGGAGTAACTTCGCTCATCTCTACAATACCACTGCCTTGGAAGTAGGCGATTGATCGGATGGCATCTAAATCCAAGTCTTGAAAGTTGTAAGTCGAAACATTTTTAAGCCGCTGATCCTCTAAGACCTCGACATTATTGGTAAAACCTCGAACGGCTGTCGCTGCCTTATAGTTCTCATCCTCTTCAAGGCCAGCTCGTAAACGGTTGTTGGTTTCCGCTACTCCTACTTCATCAACGGATTGTTTCAATTCATCGGTCAAAGGACTAATGAGCTCTATTTCAAACGTCAGATAGTTGTCTCCTTGATAAGTCAGAGTTTGAACAGTGGTCGTTCCATCTGCAGCTGTTGGAAACTCCAGGCGTTTTTTCTGCACAGCATTTTCATCGACCTTTTCCGTCAAAATTGGAAGAGTCGAAGTAATTTCAATCTCCTTTTGAGCTTCCTTGTTTTCTTTTCTAGCTTGAACACACCCTGCTAGCACAAGGAGGCTTAGCGTGGCTGTTATGAGTATTTTTTTCATGATTTGAGTCTCCTCTCAGCCTCTATTTTATCATACTGTCTTTCTACTGACAAAAAAGCTGGCGCAAATAAGGCCAGCTTTTTTGGAGTTAGAGAGCCGCACGTAAGCGAGCCTCTGCATTTTCAACATTGCGAACAGATCGTGGGAGAAAGGCTCGAATATCATCTTCTTTGTAACCTACTTGTAGACGTTTCTCATCTACCATAATCGGGCTCTTAAGGATTCGTGGGTTCTCAAGGATAATATCCACTACCTCACTAAGCGGTAGATCTTCTAAATCAATCCCTAGGCTCTTGGCATAGCGATTTTTAGAAGAAACAATGCTAGCAACGCCATTATCGGTCTTAGAGAGGATTGCCATTAGTTCTTCTCTTGTAATACCATCTTTTCCAATGTTTTTTTCTTTATAACTTAATTGATGCTGAGTTAACCAGGTTTTTGCTTTTTTACAGCTTGTGCAACTTGAAACTGTGTAAATTTTGATCATACAAAATCCTCCTTTCGCTACACTACTGTTAGTTTAGCGGATTTTGAAAAAAAGGCCATCGGTCCCCAGACCGACTTTTGCATTTATTCTTCGATTTCAATCTCTTCCAAATCCAAAGGAAGATCTTGAACCATGTCCGCAGCTTCTTCCAAAACCTTCTCATCGACTTGAGGCTGTTCCGAGCTATCTGCAGCCTCTCCTTCTGGAAGATCAGCTACTGGCAAGCCAAAATGTTGACGGACCTTGCGATCAATTTCTTCAAAAATAGCTGGATTTTCCTTAAGGAACTTTTTAGCATTCTCAGAACCTTGACCAATCTTATCGTCTCCGTAAGAATACCAAGCTCCCGATTTTTTAATGATTTCCAAATCACTAGCAATCTTGACCAGTTCCCCGGCCGCAGAAATTCCCTCACCGTAGATAATCTCAACGACCGCTTCTTTAAATGGCGGCGCAACCTTGTTTTTGACAACCTTAATCTTGGTTTCTTTACCAATATTCTCATCCTTCTGGTCGCCAGTTCCCTTAATTTGAGAATTGCCACGAACGTCTAAGCGGACAGAAGCATAGAATTTAAGGGCACGGCCACCCGGTGTGGTTTCAGGGTTTCCGAACATAACTCCAACTTTTTCCCGAAGCTGGTTGATAAAGATCGCAACGGTCTTGGTTTTATTGATGGAAGACCCTAATTTTCGCATCGCCTGGCTCATCATCCGGGCCTGCAAACCAACGTGACTGTCTCCGATGTCTCCATCGATTTCAGCTCGCGGAACCAAGGCTGCTACCGAGTCAATCACCACTAAGTCAATCGCTCCAGAATCAATCAGCTTTCCAGCAATTTCTAAACCTTGCTCCCCAGAGTCTGGTTGAGAGAGCAGAAGCTCATCAATATTCACTCCAAGAGCCTGGGCATAAGCTGGATCCAATGCATGCTCAGCATCAATAAAAGCAGCAATGCCCCCTTCCTTCTGCGCTTGGGCTACCGCATGCAGGGCAACCGTCGTCTTACCAGAACTTTCTGGTCCATAAATCTCGATAATCCGACCTTTAGGATAACCACCGGCACCCAGAGCAATGTCCAAAGCCAGGCTTCCTGAACTCATGACCTGAACCTTCTGATCCATCCGTTCACCTAGACGCATGATCGACCCTTTACCGAAATCCTTTTCGATGACTTTCATCGCATCTTCAAGGGCTTTTTTCCGTTCATCACCAAATTTTTTGGTAATTTCAGGTAATTTTTTTTGTTTTTTTGCCATTTTTTCTCCTTATTTCAAATACAAGACACTTCTTCCATTATAGCAAACTCTCTTACTTGATTAAAGTTTTCCGTATTAAATTAAAAGCCTCTAGAACAGCCATCTGGCGAATGGTGTTGCGGTCTCGACCTCCTAAATAAAGACGGTGGCTGCTGGTCCCTTGGGGACCAGCCAAACCTAGCCAGACCGTCCCCACTTCTTGTCCCTCCAACTGATCAGGGCCCGCAACCCCTGTCAGGCTAAGGGCTAGGTCCGCTCCCGTGTGGGCTCGGGCACCTGCAGCCATCTGTTCAGCAGTCCAGGCGGAGACGACACCAGCCGACTGCAATTTCTCTAGAGGAATCCCTAGCATCTGGCTTTTCTGCTCTAGACTGTAGGTCACAAAACCACCAGGAAAGACTGCAGAAGCCCCTGGTAATTGGGCTAATTCGGCCTGTAACAATCCAGCCGTTAAACTTTCCGCTGCTGTCAAGGTCAACTCCTTCTCCTTCAGCAAATCGAGGACTGTCTGAGCTAAACTCTGATGATCTCCATAAGCATAGAGATAATCTTGCAAATCCCCTTCTTGCAGAATGGCCGTTTCCAATTGGTCTAACAAAGACTCTCCTTCCTCTGGGCTGGCGGCTTGAGCGGTCAATCGTAGAGTCACTTCGCCTACCTTAGCATAAGGAGCTAGAGTAGGGTTGGTTTGATTGGCAATTAGGTCAGCGAGGCGGGTCACCAACTGACTTTCACCAATCCCAAAGAAACGAAGCACGCGCGAATAGAGAGCTTGCTCTTGTTTCAAAAGTGGAGCCACCTGTTCTAAAAACATGGGCTTGAGTTCACTTGGTGGACCAGGAAGAAGGACATAGGTAACCCCCTGATTCTCAATAAGACTCCCCACGGCTAAGCCTGTTCGATTGGGGAGGACACGCGCCCCTTCGATAGTATCTGCCTGACGATCATTATTTGCTGTCCGGATTCGCTTAGGATTGCTGGCAAAAAAGGCATCGATCTTGGCCATGGCTTCTGGGTCTGGCACCAAGTCCCGACCTAAAAAAGTAGCCAAGGTTTGTTTGGTCAAATCATCTTCTGTCGGACCTAGACCCCCGGATAAAATCACCCAATCCGCTCGTTCTTTTGCCAGCCTTAGCACCTCTGTCAGCCGTTCGACATTATCCCCAACAACCGTGTGGTAATAAACCCCAATCCCCAAACCTGCCAATTCTTGAGACAGGAATTGAGCATTGGTATTGGCAATTTGCCCCATCAAAAGCTCCGTCCCTACTGCAATGATCTCTGCCTTCATGGCCGTCTCCTTTATTTCACCAACATTTTCAAGGCTGATTTCATATAATTTTCAGCCGTATCCGAAGTTCCATCAAAGAACTTCCGAATTTTCTTCAATTCCGTAGCTTTGTAACCCAAAGCTTGCAAGGCTTCCATAGCTTCATCCAAAGCCTGATTATCGGCTGCCATAGCAGTCTTAAGCGGCTGAACCTCACCCGCCTGTAGTTTGCCTTCCAAATCTAAAATCATTTGTTGGGCCGTTTTTTTCCCAATTTTAGGGAATTTGGTTAAATAGGTACTGTTTTTCTCGCTAATGGCTTGAACCAAACCTTCATGATCATCCGCCGCAATAATGGCTAAGGCTGAAGTAGGCCCGATCCCCGATACCGAAATCAGATGCAAAAAGAGCTCCTTCTCCGCCTCATCTCGGAAACCATAAAGGGTATGGGCATCTTCCCGTACCGCTTGATAGAGGTAAACCGTCAATTCTTGGTTGACATGACCGCTGTAGGCGTAAGGGTTGGCCACATGGATTAAGTAGCCAATCCCCCCAACCTCCAAAACAAGAGCATTGGTGCGAATCTTGGTCAGCTGACCTTTCATATATTCAAACATGACTTTCTTACTTTCTATTCGTATTTACCAAATTCTCGAAGACTCTTATGATTCTCCTGGATGCGCCGGAACATCTTCTCCATATCTCTATTCGTAAAATGAACTAAAACTGGCCGCCCATGAGGACAATTATAAGGATTTTGACAGAGTCTTAATTGATAGAGAAGATGGCGGGCGGAATGTTCATCCAAGGCATGGTTGGCCTTAATTGATCGTTTACAGCTCATCATAATCGCTAATTCAGCTCGATACTTATGGATAGAGACTTCCTTGGTCATCAAGAGCATATCACACATCTCATAAACACCAGCTTCAATTTCCTCTTCCTTGAACCAAATCGGGTGCTCCCGCAAAATAAACTGATTGTTTCCGTAATCAGATAAATGAACACCAACTTCCGCGAGGACCGGTAGCTGCTCCTTAATACGAAGGGCATCTCCCGCTGAAAATTCAAAAATATAAGGTACCAGCAATTGTTGTTGATCACCAGAAACCTCTCCGATGGATTGGCGATATTCTTCGTATTTAACCCTTTCCTGGGCTGCGTGTTGGTCCACAATATAGAGACCTTCTTTCCCCTGGGCAAACAAATAAGTCCCATGCATTTGGCCAAAGTATTCTAGTTGGGGAAAGGTTGCTGTCTCCTCTCCTTCTAGTTTCCCATATGCCTTTTCTAGACTGGCTAAATCCAATTCAGGATGGTCTAAATCACCATAATCAGCTTCCTGTCTTTGGGCAAAGTGAACAGAGTTAGATGCCGGAGGCGCTTCCTCCACTACTACTCCAGGGGTTGAACCTTGAGCCTCTTCTTGGGAAGGGACTTGGAAATAGATAGGATTTTCTTCCAAAACCAGGCTGGTTTGTACCGGTTTATTTACTTTCTGAACCGCTGATTTGGCTAAATTTTCCAAGGCATCGGGAATCAGATCCTGCTCTTTTAGGGCCTCTTGAATAGCCTGGCGAATCAAATCCATCACTTCTTTTTCTTTTGACAAACGCAATTCTTGCTTGGTCGGATGGACATTCACATCGGCAAGGAAGGGATCCAATTCAATATCCAAAACAACGAGAGGGAAACGGCCAACCATGAGCTTGCTGCCGTAACCTTCAAGTATAGCCCGATTCAGCAGGAAGTTCTTGATATAACGACCATTAACGAGCAGGGTGATGTAAGAACGGTTGGCACGGGTCAATTCCGGTAAACTCACATAACCATGAACGGAAATATCCAAGTCGTGAGCCTCCACTTCAACCATCTTCCGTGCAGTTGTCAAGCCATAAATAGCTGCTAAAACCTGACGTAAATCTCCTTGTCCACTTGTTTGAAGCAGCTGCTTATCTTCATGAATGAGCGTAAATGAGATGCTTGGATGGGCTAGACTTAGACGGTTGACCACATCCACAACATGAGAAAGCTCCGACTGGGGACTGCGCATATACTTGAGACGAGCTGGGGTGTTGTAAAACAGATCCGCCACTCGAACGGTCGTTCCTTGAGCACGGCTAATGGTCTCTTCTTCCAAAATCTCACCAGCCTGTGTCACCAATCGTTGCCCCTTATGAGCACCAGCCTCCTGGCTTTCCAGGGTCAAGCGACTGACGGAAGCGATAGAAGGTAGAGCCTCCCCACGGAAACCTAAAGTCCGAATCCGAAATAAATCAGCCTGACGTTTAATTTTACTGGTTGCATGACGTTTAAGGGCCAAAGATAATTCTCCGAAAGCAATTCCTCGACCATCATCACGAATCTCAATGAGTTTAAGTCCAGCCTCCTGTAAGCGGATTTCAATAGACTGGCTGCCAGCATCAATGGCATTTTCTAAGAGTTCCTTGACCACACTGCTGGGGCGCTCAACCACTTCTCCAGCAGCAATTTGGTTAGCCAGGACTTCTGGTAATTCAAGAATTTCTGTCACAATAAATCCTCTTTCTAGATAGCAAGAAAGAGGCGGGATTGTGGGATCCAGCCTCTTTAACCATAGGAAAAATTAGTGTGCTCGCGTAAAGGCATGCTTGGCTGCCTCCGCGCTTGTTCCAATAACCAGACTGTCGACAGTAGCGACTTGGTCATGAAAGGGCAGTTTTTGCCCTGCTGGAACAATGGTGAGGGCAGAGGAGGCCCCACCAATCTTATAGTGGTCAGATACCAGGGTACCCTCGTTCTCCTCTAGTCCATTAAAAATAGAGGCATCGAAGCGATCACTACTGCCATCCGGCTCGATACGAAGAGCCTCCCCCTTATCATTGACCCAAGTACCGACTAATGTGGAATAGTCCCCAGCTAAAATCCCCTGAGTATCAATTGTGGACTCTTGGATTTGAGTTGAGCTGGTTGTTTCGCTTGAAGAGGAAGCCTTCGAACTACTGGAGACCTCTTGTTTTACACTGGTAGAAGAACTCTCTTTCGACTCCGATGCAGACTTAGCACCACAAGCGGCTAAAATAATAGTGAAACTGGCAAACAGTAGAAACAATCGTGTTCGCATGTGGGACCTCCTGGTAGACTTTCTATTACTATTTTAACCCTTGCCCTGCTATTTGTAAAGGCAGAGTCCTGTTTTGAAAAAGGTTTGAAAACGTCGTTTTCAAACCTTTTGCTTTTTCAGTTATTTAGTTGGCTCCAAATGCCATACTTGCTCATTGTATTGAGCGATAGTACGGTCAGATGAGAAGAATCCTGCCATGGCAATGTTAACCAAGACTTTATCCAACCAGCTATCACGGTCTTCGTAAGCTGCCAAGGTTGCTTCCTTCACTTGGATGTATTCTTCCAAATCAAGAAGGGTCATGAACCAGTCTTTGTTCATCAACTCATTATGGAGGCGTTCCAAGCGTTCTGGATGTCCAGTTGCACGCATTTGATCGCTAACAATGAAGTCTACCAATGGGCGGATAGCTTCTTTTTCGTAGTAGTGGTAAGAATCGTAGCCGTGTGTTTCGTATAGATTGATAACAGTTTGGCTATCTTGTCCAAAGATGAAGATGTTGTCGTCGCCAACCAATTCATGGATTTCCACATTCGCACCGTCTGATGTTCCCAAGGTAAGGGCACCGTTCAACATGAATTTCATGTTACCAGTTCCGGATGCCTCTTTCGAAGCAAGGGAGATTTGTTCTGAGATATCAGTCGCAGGAATCAAATAACTTGCTTCTGTAACGTTGTAGTTCTCAACCATAACCACTTGCAAGTGTGGTGCCACTTCTGGATCATTTTTAATAATTTCAGAAAGGGTCATGATCATATGAATGATGTCTTGGGCAATCGTATAGGCAGGTGCTGCTTTTCCACCGAAGAGCATCGTTACTGGGCGAGCAGGAATATTTCCAGCCTTAATGTCCAAGTACTTGTACACGACATAAAGAGCATTCATTTGTTGACGTTTGTACTCATGAAGGCGTTTAATTTGGGTATCAAAGATGGCGTTGGTATTCAATTCAACCCCTTGTTTTTCCCTCAAGTGTTTTGCCAATTTCTCTTTGTTTTCACGTTTGATCACTTCCAAACGTTCTTTAACGGCAGCACGGTTTTCTACATCCAAAAGACCTTGCAAGAGCTCTGCATTATGGTGCCAGTCACGACCAATTTCTTGGTCAATCAATTTAGTCAATTCTGGGTTAACGTGCATCAACCAACGACGGAAAGTAATACCGTTTGTTTTGTTGTTGAATTTTTCTGGGTACAACTTGTAGAAGTTATTCAACTCAGTATCTTTCAAGATATTTGTATGAAGAGCTGCTACCCCGTTAACAGAGTATCCGTAATGGATGTCCATATGAGCCATGTGCACACGATTATTTTCATCAATGATGGCTACAGATGCATCTTTGTAGTTCGCTTTTACATCTGCATCCAATTGTTTGATGATTGGAACAAGGTGTGGAACTACTTCTTCAAGGAACTCCAACGGCCATTTTTCCAAAGCTTCTGCAAGAATCGTGTGGTTTGTATAAGCAGTCATGCGTTTCACAATGGCTACAGCATCTGTGAAGCTAAGTCCACGTTCTTGCAAAAGGCGAATCATTTCTGGGATTACCAAGGATGGGTGAGTATCATTGATTTGAATCACAGCATAGTCTGGAAGATCATACAAGTTGCTTCCTTTTTCAACCGCTTCATCCAAAATCAACTGAGCTGCATTGCTAACCATGAAGTATTGTTGGAAAATACGGAGTAATTCACCTTGGCGGTTCGAATCATCTGGATACAAGAAGAGGGTCAAGTTTTTCAAGATATCCGTCTTATCAAACTGGATGCCATCATGAATGATAGCGCCGTCAACTGTATCTAAATCGAAGAGACGCAAACGGTTTTTCTTACCAGTTTTATATCCTGGCACATCGATATCGTACAGCGTTGAACGAAGACTGAAGTGAGCAAATGGCACATCATAGGTACGTTCTGAACGGATTAACCAGTTTTGCTCTTCCAACCAGTGGTTTGGAATCGTTGTTTGCTCATTGTTTTTCAAGACTTGTTGGAAAAGACCGTAATGGTAGTTCAAACCAACACCGTCTCCGTTCAAGTTAAGAGTAGCAATTGAATCTAGGAAGCAGGCTGCCAAACGTCCTAATCCTCCGTTACCCAAAGATGGCTCCAATTCAACATCTTCCACCTCTGCCAAACTCTTACCTACAACAGCTAAGTCTTCCTTCACTGACTCATACAAGCCAAGGTTGATCAAGTTATTGGACAAGAGTTTTCCGATAAGGAATTCTGCAGAGATGTAATAGAGTTTTTTCTTTGCATCGTTGTAGGGCAACTCAGCACTGTATTCTTTGGTATAGTTCAACAAGGCTACATAAATCTCTTCATTTGAACAATCCGCCAAGTTTTTCTGCTGAACTTGACTCATATAGTCTCTAAAATTAAGCATGATGATTTCTATCTCCTAAAAAATATAATTTCTATTTATGAATGTAAAATATTTTCTTCACTTTCCCGGTCAAAGAAATGGGCCCGGTTCATATCAAAGGCCAAGGTCATTTCTTGCCCCATGTGCACATCTTGTCGACTGTGAACAATAGCCTTGAGAGTAGTCTCACCCAGATGTGTGTGGACAATGTACTCCGCTCCCAAAAGCTCCGCAAAATCAACCTCTGCCTTGTATTGGGATTGAGGATAAGTTTCCAACACCAGTGGGTCATTGGAAATATTTTCCGGACGAATTCCCAAAGTTACTTCTTTTCCGTCATACCCTTTGGTCTTCAACTGTGCATACTGCCCTTGCGCCAATTTGAAATCAGTCCCATCCTCGGAAATAAAATGGTCTCCCTGAATCCGCCCCTGGATGAAGTTCATGGTCGGAGCTCCAACGAAACCAGCCACGAACAAGTTGCGTGGATTTTCATAAATTTCTTTTGGAGTTCCGATTTGTTGAACCTCACCAATGTTCATCACGACAATCCGATCTGCCATGGTCATGGCTTCGGTTTGGTCGTGCGTTACGTAGATGGTTGTCGCACCTAAGCGTTGCGTGATGCGGATAATTTCTGCCCGCATGTCTCCGCGCAATTTGGCATCCAAGTTAGACAAGGGCTCATCCATCAAGAAGACTTTGGGAGCGCGGACGATAGCCCGTCCCAAAGCAACCCGTTGCCGTTGCCCACCAGACAAAGCTTTAGGTAAACGGTCTAGCAGATGACTGAGTCCTAAAATTTCCGCAGCCTCTTCCACCTTTTTCTTGATTTCCTCTTTTGATTCTTTGCGCAAATTCAAAGCAAAGGCCATATTTTCAAAAACGGTCATGTGTGGATAAAGGGCATAGGATTGGAAAACCATAGCGATATCACGATCTTTAGGTTCCACATCGTTTACCAGTTCTTGATCGATGTAAAATTCACCTTGGGTAATATCTTCTAGACCTGCAATCATCCGCAAGGTCGTTGATTTTCCACACCCAGATGGACCAACTAGAGCGATAAACTCTTTGTCAGCCACCTCCAGGTTAAAATCCTTCACGGCTTCATATCCATTATCATAACGTTTGTAAATGTTTTTAAGGGATAAAGTTGCCATAGGAATTGTCCCTACCTTTCTTACTTAGACAGGTTCTCGTTAGAACGACGATAAGTCACAGTGAGGTAGGTCAACAAATCTTCTACCTCTTGGTTTAGTTGTTCTTCTGTCATCCGCCATACCCAGTTTCCACCAAGTGTGGATGGGGTATTCATTCGGGCATCGCTACCTAAGCCAAGAAGATCTTGCATAGTCGCAATCGCCATAAAGCTGACAGATGCATAGACGGTCCGCAACATCGCTGCCGGTACAGACTCATCAGGTCGTTTATTGGTGTAGAGTTCCATAAAACGACGAGTGGCTTCGTCCGCCTCATTTTCATACCAGCCAAGAACTGTCTCATTGTCATGGGTACCTGTATACATAACAGAGTTATTCTTAGCATGGTGCGGCATATCTTGGCTATCACCGTCTGGATCAAAGGCAAATTCCAAAATCTTCATTCCTGGGAAGCCAGTTTTCTCGCGGAAGTCATAGACTTCTTGGGTCATATAGCCAAGATCTTCGGCGATGATATTTAAATCACCCAATTCTTCTTTGACTGTCTTGAAGAGGTCGTAGTCTGGACCCTTGACCCAACGACCACCGATAGCATTTTCTGCACCAGCAGGCACTTCCCAGTAGGACTCAAATCCACGGAAATGGTCAATCCGGACAACGTCATAGACCTTAAAGCTTTCTTCCAAACGTTTGATCCACCATGCATAGTTATCAGCTTTCATAGCATCCCAATCATAGATTGGATTACCCCAGAGCTGACCTTCAGCCGTAAAGGCATCAGGTGGAACTCCGGCAACCCATGATGGACGGCCTTCTTCATCTGTTTTGAAGTAATGAGGTTGAGACCACATTTCAGAAGAGTCAGCTGCCACATAAATTGGCATATCTCCAACAATCTCAACGTGATTCTCATTGGCATAGCCTTTAAGAGCTAACCATTGTTTAAAGAAGAAGTATTGAGTGACACGGTGGTAATTCAAAGCAGGAGCAAGTTTTTCCCGATACTCTGCAATTGCACGTGGTTCGCGACTTTTAGCAGCTTCATCTGGCCAATCCAACCATGATTTTTGCTGGAAGTGTTCTTTAATAGCCATGTATTCCGCAAACGTATCCAACCAACTAGCGGAGTCCACTAAGAAATGTTGATACTCTGGGTTATAACCCCGGGCCATAAAGTTCGCCACTGCCTTCTCTAGCAATGGCCGACGGTTATAGAATAATTTCTCGTAATCCACTGTAGAAGGATCATCACCGAAGTCCACTCCCTCCAAGTCGGCTTCCATCAGCAAACCTTCCTTGATGAGGATATCAAAATCAATAAAATGAGTATTTCCAGCGAATGCTGAAAATGATTGGTAAGGAGAATCTCCGTAACTAGTTGTTCCTAATGGAAGAATCTGCCAGTAGCGCTGTTTTGTACGGACCAAGAAGTCCACAAAGTCATAAGCTGCTTGGCCAAAGGATCCAATCCCGTACTTCCCTGGAAGGGAAGAAATGTGCATCAAGACACCACTTTGACGTTGCTTCATAAGTATACCTCGCCTGTTTTTTTCAATCACGTTACGCAAGCACTTTGCGAAAACGTTTGCATCGCCATTATATCCCTTTTGACTCACAAAAGCAAGATGAATTTGGATAATTTTTCCACTTTCATTTTTTCTTGAAAATTTCTTGAAAAAATCACTTGGGTTTTGCTCGGAAATCCCTTTATATAAAGAAGATTTCCCTTGTTTTATTTTATCATAAAAATTTTTTCTACACCGCTTGCAACCGCTTGCAATTTTTGATATAATTTTTTTGTCAAGAGAAAACGTTTGCTCTAATGAGCTAGATAAAGGAGACACTCATCATGAAGAAGAGAATTCTTAAAACGACCGCCCTTCTTTCAACGATTGCTTTTGCAGGGGTTTTGGTAGCCTGCAGTAATGGTTCACAAAATTCTGACTCCGGTAGTAAAGAACTAACGGTTTATGTTGAAGAACAATACAAACCTTACATCGAAGAAGCTGCTCAGGCTTTTGAAAAAGAAAGCGGAACAAAAATCAACATCAAGACTGGAGATCAATTGACTGGCTTGGATAATCTTTCCTTGGATAACCAATCTGGTGATGTTGTGGATGTTATGATGGCGCCATACGACCGTGTCGGAAGCCTTGGTAACGATGGCCAACTAGCAGAAGTTGAATTGGCTGAAGAAAGCATGACTGACGACACAACCAAAAAATTGGTAACAGCTGCCGATGGTCATGTTTATGGAGCTCCTGCTGTTATCGAAACGTTGGTCCTCTACTATAACAAGGATTTAATCCAAGAAGCTCCTAAGACTTTCGAAGAAGTTGAAAAATTAGCCGAAGATCCAGCCTACAACTTTGAAGGAGAAGAAGGTAAAAACACGGCCTTCCTTGCTGACTGGGTAAACTTCTACTATGCATACGGACTTCTAGGTGGTAACGGTGGTTATGTCTTTGGTAAGGATGGTACAGATGCCAAAGATATCGGTCTTGCTAACGACGGTTCTATCAAAGGTCTAGAATATGCGAAAACTTGGTATGAAAAATGGCCTAAAGGGATGCAAGACCAAAAAGGTGCTGCCAACTTGATTGAGTCTCAATTCCAAGAAAAGAAAACAGCTACTGTGATTGATGGGCCTTGGAAGGCTGCTGCTTATAAGGATGCAGGCATCAACTACGGTGTAGCAACAATCCCAACTCTTCCAGGTGGAGCCAACTACGAAGCATTTGCAGGCGGTAAAGCTTGGGTTATCCCTGTAGCTTCTAAGAACATCGATGGCGCTCAAGAATTCCTAAACTTCTTGACTTCAACCGATCAACAAAAAGCTTTCTATGACAAGAACCATGAAGTTCCTGCAAATACTGAAGCTCGTAAATATGCTGTAGATAGCAAAGATGAGTTGGCAAATGCCGTTGTGAAACAGTTCGACTCTGCTCAACCAATGCCAAGTATTTCTGAAATGTCTACTGTTTGGGATCCAGCAGCAACAATGCTTTTTGAAGCTGTAAGTGGTAAAAAAGCCCCTAAAGCTGCTGCTGACGATGCTGTAAAACTCATCAAAGATAGCATTGATCAAAAATTCGGAGAGTAGCCCATCTCTCTATACCGGGTGATAAGAGACAAATTTCTCAGAACCCTTAACTGTTAGTGAGAGCAGGCTGGGACTCTAAAGTCTTGGCCTCTCTATTATTTTAGAACTTACTTCTATAGGGTTCAGTCGAAGTATGTTCACGAACTAAAATAGGGAAAGTTGAGATATAGTCTTTTAGTTTGCTTTTAGTACAAGGCAGCGAGTCGCAGGCAGTACTAAAGTACGGCAAGACGAGCTAACACAGTAACAAAAGATAAACTAAAAGAGTATAACAATCCCAACACTACTCTTTATCCCCAGACAATCCTATCTCTACGAGGACTGATTTATGGAACAACAAAACGCAAAAAAAGCACTTCTTTTATCCCTTATTCCTGGACTGGGGCAGATTTACAATCGCCAGAAAGTTAAGGGAGGAATTTTCTTAGGGATAACACTCTTATTCTTAATTTATTTCTTTACAACAGCGCTATTCCAATTGCAAGGCTTGGTGACACTTGGATCCATGAGGGGCCGAGATAATTCCCTCTTCCTCTTAATTCAGGGAACCTTCCACTTGATTTTTGTCATTGCCTATCTGGTCTTTTATGGCTTTAATCTATGGGATGCTCACAAGACTGCCAATCGCTGGAATCAAGGACTACCTGTCGCTACAAGCTGGCAGGAAATGAGTCACTCCATTTATGAGAATGGATTCCCTTATTTACTAATTGTCCCTTCTTATGTGGCTATGATTTTCGCCATTGTTTTCCCGGTTTTGGTAACCATTTTGATTGCCTTTACCAATTATGATTTCAAGCATTTGCCTCCGGCTAAACTATTGGAATGGGTCGGCTTGACTAACTTCATGAACATTTGGCAACTGTCTACCTTCCGCTCAGCATTTGGTTCTGTTTTAAGCTGGACCATTATCTGGGCCTTGGCAGCTACTACCCTGCAAATCATCATTGGGATCTTTACTGCTATTATCTCTAATCAACCTTTTATCAAAGGGAAACGAATTTTTGGGGTTATTTTCCTCCTTCCTTGGGCAGTTCCAGCCTTCATTACAATCATGACCTTCTCCAACATGTTTAATGATTCCATTGGAGCAATCAATACCCAAGTTATCCCTGCCATTTCCAAGGTCATCCCCTTCTTAGACGGCGTCCTTATTCCTTGGAAGACGGATCCTTTCTGGAGCAAGGTAGCTCTCATTATGATGCAAGGTTGGCTAGGTTTCCCTTATATTTATGTCCTTACTCTAGGTATCCTACAATCCATTCCAAATGACTTATATGAGGCAGCCTACATTGATGGGGCGAATAGCTGGCAAAAATTCACCAAGATTACTTTCCCAATGATTTTGGCAGTTGCTGCTCCAACCTTGATTAGTCAATACACCTTCAACTTCAATAACTTCTCCATTATCTACCTCTTCAATGAAGGAGGTCCCGGAAGTGTTGGGGGAGGTGCTGGTTCTACTGACATCTTGATTTCCTGGATTTACCGACTTACCACTGGTACTGCTCCGCAATATTCCATGGCGGCGGCTGTGACCCTTATTATCTCCATCATCGTCATCGGTATCTCCATGATTGCCTTCAAGAAACTTCACGCTTTTGATATGGAGGATGTATAATGCAACGTTCCATCACCTTTAAAAGACGCCTCAATCAAGGGTTGACCTACCTTTACTTGGGCCTCCTATCATTGATTATTTTGTACCCTTTGGCTATCACCATCTCCTCAGCCTTCAAATCTGGGAACGTGGTTGCCTTTAAATTGGACAGCAACATTCAGCTTTCCTTAGATAACTTTAGCGGTCTCTTTACCGACACCCTCTTTGGAACTTGGTACACCAATACTTTAATCATTGCTGTCTTGACAATGTTGATTCAAACCTCTATTGTTGTATTAGCTGGTTATGCGTATAGCCGTTACAACTTTATTGCCCGTAAACAAAGTTTGGTCTTCTTCCTCATCATTCAAATGGTACCGACCATTGCAGCCCTCACAGCCTTCTTTGTTATGGCCTTGATGCTCAATGCTCTAAACCAAAGCTGGTTCCTCATCTTCCTCTATGTTGGTGGTGGCATCCCAATGAATGCTTGGTTGATGAAAGGCTACTTTGATACAGTCCCTATTTCTTTGGATGAGTCCGCCAAGATTGATGGTGCTGGACACTTCCGCCGTTTCTGGCAGATTGTCCTCCCCCTTGTTCGTCCTATGGTTGCAGTTCAAGCACTTTGGGCCTTTATGGGACCTTTTGGAGACTACATTCTCTCCAGTTTCCTTTTACGGGAAAAAGAATATTATACAGTGGCTGTTGGTCTCCGTACCTTCGTCAGCGATCCTAAGAATCTAAAAATCTCCTTCTTCGCTGCCGGGGCCGTGTTAACGGCGTTGCCAATCTGTATCCTCTTCTTCTTCCTACAAAAGAACTTTGTTTCTGGTTTAACTAGCGGTGGTGACAAGGGATAAGCTTGTCCCACCTTTTTCGCCACTTAGAAAGGACACAACCTTGCCCTACCCCTTTAGCTATTTCCAAAATCTCTTCCCTTTTCGCCGAGCCTTTGAGCAACGGAGACTCCTCAGCTGGCCTCAGCTGCTCTTTACCTGGATCTTCCTATTAGCTCTTACCTGTATTCCTGTCTGTTGGACAAGTTTGCAACGGACTTCCTATCCCTTGGAGCAGCTGGTCCCTCAAGCCTATCGTGTCTTTGACCAAGAACAGGTGGAGAAAATAGCTGCTACTGGAATCACGTTTAACCAGGGACGAGCTCAAATTTCTCAGAAAACCTCCTGGCAGGTTGGAGAAGATTGGATTGTCATTGGGGAAGAGGCTCCACAGAGTCCAGATTTTGTCTGGGAATTCCGGGAAGACGATGTACGATTGTTCCAATCCAATCAGGAGATTGCTCGCCTTTCTTATGATAAACTAGAAACCAAAGATTTAAGCAGCCCGAATACTTGGACACAGGCCCTAAATCAATCTTGGTTTGAGAGCAATCGCTTGGTCATCAGTCTTTTTGTCCTAGCACTTTCTTGGGGACTGCTTAGTCTAAACTTCTTACTGCTAACCTTAGGGAGTGCTGCACTCCTATACTTGGTCAGCAAATCGCGTTTTAACTCGCTTCAGGGCTTTAAAGAAGCCTTTCACATCATTCTCTATTCCCTAGGAATTCCAACGCTGGTGACCTGCTTACTAGGCTTACTTGGCCTAGATCTGGCCACCTCCGTTTTGGTTCAAAACAGTCTCTTCTTACTTACCCTCGCTTTGGTTTTTTACCAAACACAATTCCGTGATCATCAAGGAGAATAATTATGCGCGTCACCATTAAAGATGTTGCGGAACGGGCTGGGGTTTCCCCTTCAACCGTCACGCGCGTCATTCAGGATAAACCAACAATCAGTCAGGCGACCAAGGAACGGGTGCGCCGAATCATGAAAGAATTGGACTACCATCCCAACCTCAATGCTCGGAGCTTGGTTAGTAGTGAAACCAAGGTACTTGGCTTAGTCCTACCGGACGATTCAGATGCTTTCTACCAAAACTCCTTTTTCCCAACTGTACTGCGGGGAATTAGCCAAATTAGTTCCGAATACCAATATGCCATCTTATTGTCTACAGGCAGAACGGAAACCGAGCGCCTAGAATCCATTTCCCAAATGGTTCGAGGGCGACGAGTTGATGGGTTGATCTTTCTGTATGCGAAGCCTCAAGATCCCTTGGTTCAATTCGTTCGCGAACAGCATTTTCCCTTCCTCATTTTAGGAAAATCGACAGATCCCTTTACTTCCCTGGTGGACAATGACAACCGACAAGCAGGGGCTGATGCCACTCACTTCCTTCTGAGCAAAGGCTACAAACGCATTGCCTTTTTAGCGGGAAGTATGGATTATTTTGTTAACCAAGATCGCTTTCAAGGTTATCAAGATGCTTTGGAAGAAAAGGGGGTGGAGATGGATAAGAAGCTCCTCTACTTCGCCAAAGATCTCCTCTTTCACGAGGGCTACCAGGTGATGGAAGATATGCTGGAAAAACAAATTCCCTTAGACGCCATCATTGTGACCGATAGCCTCTTGGCAGAAGGGGTGGCCAGCTATCTACAAGACCATCAGCTCCACCTTCCTTGCCTCAGCTTCACTTCTCTAGCTCCTACCTACGATGTGACAGCCTATATCGATATCCAAGCCTTGGAACTAGGTCAAGAGTGTGTGGAAACCCTGCTCCAAATTATTCAAGACCATAAAAAAGACCAACAAACAGCCTATCAAAAAATTGTTGACCACAACCTACTCGAAAAATAAGGTCAAACCAAAAATTTTTCACAAAGAAAATAGCATAGAATCACATAACAGAAACGTTGATTCTATGCTATTTTTATGTATTCTAATTGTAATACTCATTGGATTTCAAAATCTGACTTTGTCAAGCCTCTTTGATGAACTTTACTTCATCAGCTTTCCTCATCATTTTTTTGAAATCCCGCTAGTATTCCGATTTTGAAATTAGTTAAGTATAAGTAGTTGACTTGTCTCCCAGTCCCTGAACTTTACTCCTGCTTGTCAGGTCTGTAAATCAAATACCCGACAAGAATAGAGAGTCCCAAGGTCATGCTGAGGAAGGCTACTTGACTTCCAATTTGACCAGTCATCGAAATCGTCTCTCGAAGGGCAGAGACGGAGTAAGACATAGGTAACCAAGGATGAAGGGTCTCAAAAAAGGAATTAGAGAGTTGAATTGGGTAGGTTCCTGCGCTGGCTCCCAATTGTAGCAGTAATAGAATCAGGGCCAAGAAGGCTCCAACCTTATTGTCCAAGGTCACCAATGTCGTAACTAAGGCCATAAAGGCTGCACTGGTGAGTAAGATAACACCTAGCGTTGCCATTTCATGATTAGCCGTTAGGCCAATTAAGTGAATTCCGGCATAAACCAGCAGCCCCGCTACTAGAGCAATAATTCCATTCACTTCCAAGCGAGCTTTCAACCAAGACCAACGAGTGGAAGGTTGTCTACCAGAAGGGAGTGTTTGGAAAATGGTGTTGGTCGCAATAGCTGCAACGAAGAGAGCGACAGAAACCATGTAAGGGGCCATCCCAACTCCGTTTACCTCCACTTGATCCTGTTCCGTTTTCTCCAAAGCAATTGGTTCAGATAAGGTATTCGCATTGCTTTCTTCTACATTAGCCTTTTGTAGTTGTTGATTGGCATTGTCCAAGCCAATTTGAAGACTAACCAAGCCATCAACTAGAGATGTCATCCCTGTTCCAAGTTGACCGCCCCCTTGAGCAAGTGCTTGAGAGCCATCTTGTAATTGACTAGCTCCTGAAGCCAACTGTCCGGCACCATCTAGGAGAGCTCCAGAATTAGCATCCAATTGACTAGCGCCATCTTGCAATTGGGCAACACCTGACTGCAATTGACCGGAATTTTCATTCAAGGTACGAGCTCCTTGGGCCAATTCTGAAACACCGGAGGTATAGGCGGAAACTCCACCGACCAGACCATCCGCTCCCGTTTCAAGCTGTCCTTGTAGTTGGCCCAAACCGGCTGCTACAGCGGAAGAACCCTGTGCCAAGGTCTGTGTTGCAGCTTGTAATTGACCGAATTGGCCAATACCTGTCTGAAGTGTTTGAAGGTCTGTCAAGGCTTGATCAACTAATGGAGCTAGGTCTTGCCCCAGAGCTGCACCATTTTGATCAAGTACAGCGGAGAGAGCTTGCACAGCTCCCAATAAAGCCTGTAATTGGCTCGTATCTGTTATTGAAGTTGATCCACCAGCTGGCAAAGCGGCTAGAATTTCAGCCTGATCTGCCGCATCTAATTTTTGGAAGGCTGCTGTTGCCGACACAGCACCCGCAGCATCGATACTCGTTGACGTTCCAGACCCTCCTGCCGCAATCAAGGCCGACAGATCCGCTTCTAGTTGACTCAACCCTGCTTTAAGCCCAGCCGTCGGATCTTGTCCTTGACCTAATTTACTTTGAAGGTTGGTTAAAAGAGAAACAGCTTGGTTGATGGTCTCGGTCTGTTCTGGAGAAATGGTAATCCCAGCCAATTGGTCAGCTAATTGCCCCATTCCAGTGGCTACCTGGTTTGACCCGTCAACCAGAGCAGTCAGATCACCACCACGCGCCGCATCCTGAAGGGCCTGCACACCAGCTTGCAATTCCGCAGAGGCCGCATCCAATTGGTCAGCTCCAGCAGAAAGCTGAGCGACACCACCTGTATACTGATTCACACCCGTTGCTAGCTGACCAACACCACCAGCTAATTGACTGACCCCAGTTGTATATTGTCCCAAACCTGCGGCCAACTGATTAGCGCCATCTGAAAAAAGAAGGGTAGAGCTTGCCAAGCGTTGCAAACCAGCATTGAGTTGGTCTGTTCCGGCCTGGAGTTGTTTTCCTCCATCTGCCAACTGACCACTTCCAGCACTAGCCGTTCCCATTCCTGATTGGAGTTCTTTCATACTACTGAAGAGGGTAGAAGTATAGTTATTAATAATATTTTTTTGAACCGATTGCTTGAGCACACTCATTGCTGAATCACTCATTTTTCCTGCAACAAATCCATGTCCACTAGAGGTTTTATACTGGATTTTCATTTGCTGAGGGTCTGTAGTCATGATGGAAGCAGCCTTTTGGGAAAGATCCTCTGGCAGTTCCACGACCATGTAATAATCCCCATTTTCCAAGCCCTTATCAGCTACTTGTTGATCGACGACATGGAAATCTAGAGCTTTCCCCTTCTCCATATTTTCAACCATCTGATCCCCAATAGCTAAGGTTTTACCGTTCAGAACCGTTGATTGATCCTTATTGACAACCGCCACCGGCAGATCAGACAATTTTCCATAAGGATCCCACATGGAACTAAGAAAGATGACATTATATAAGAAAGGAATCAGAGAGACTCCTAACATCACAACAATAAATTTAGGTCGTTTAAAAATGGCTTTCCATTCTTTAAACATGACTCAACCTCCATTTTTGCACACAGTGTCTATTTTTGATATACTAGATTATACCACTTCAAATTTTAAATGCAAGGAAAGAAATCCATGGAAAGCAATAAAAGACAAAAAACAAAAAAGGTCCTAGAAAATGCGATGGTAAGGCTCCTTTCAGAACAACCTTTTGACCAAATTACGACGGTCAAACTGACCCAGGAAGCGGACATTAGCCGGTCTAGTTTCTATACCCACTATAAAGACAAATTCGATATGATTGACCATTATCAAGATCGTCTCTTCCATACCTTAGACTATATTTTTGATAAACACGTTGGGCATCTGGAGGCTACCATTACAGAAATATTTGATTTTCTTAAAAGAGAACCCCTTCTCGCTGCCCTTCTCTCAGAGAATGGAACACAAGAAATTCAACAATTCATCCGGAAACGTCTCCAAGTACTCTTAGAAAATGAATGGCAGGGCCGCTACAGTCGCAAACTTTTTCAAGATAAGGAAAAGAAATATGCAGCCATCTACCTTTCTAACGCCTTCCTAGGTGTTTACCAGCTTTGGATCGCCCAAGGGAAGAAGGAAAGCCCTCAAACCATGGCACGATTTTTAATGAAAATGTTGAAATTCAGTGGAATCGAGGAATAAGATCTCTATAAAAGGACTAGTAGCTACAACTACTAGTCCTTTTATAGTCTTCTACTCAAGAATGCCCATGTTTACGGGAATACTCGTCTGCTGCTCCTGCGATAGCCCCAAACACAAAGGGAATCGTAATCAGAGCTGCACCCACTACTAAGGGATTTACAACTCCACCTTCCAAGGCCTGTAAGTCGGTTTGATTTAGTTGTCTCTTCATGGGGACCTCCTATGGAATCATTGCATTAACAAGGCTACGACCAAAATCACGTCCCGTTTTGTAAATCATCGCCCATGTTTTGCCAATTGCACTACCTGCTTCGCTAATATAACCAGCTCCCCCAGTAATGGATTGCAAATCCACTACATCAATGACCTGACCACCAGCACAAGTCGGAACTGGTCCCAAAGGTCCGCTTGGGTATGGGTAAGGAAAACCTGGAACCAGAACCTTACCTGGACACCAGCTTTGACTACCTCCCTGGATAGTCGTTGTCTCTACCTGTTGAATCGTTGCCATCTTTTTATCCTCACTTTCTTTCTTTTTTGGGGCCCTCATCTTTTAATTCGAAAGAAAGAAAAAAAATTAACGATTCCGATACATACGATGGCTCAATTCTAAAAGGTCGGCAATCAACTCATCATGGTCTTGAATAAGATTGTAAAGACGATCTTGACTCAGAACACCGCATTTATAGTCAGCAGGCAATTCTTCCTGAAGCTGCCACCAGTCTTCGCTAGCATAATACTCTCGGAGTAGGATGTAGTCTTGGTAGACCTTCTGAAAAGCCTCTAACTCCTCGTTAAAGGCTTCAAAACGAGGAAGAAGACGTTCATAACGTTCCTCCATTTCCTGCAGCTGTGTGAGCTTTAAATCTTCCATAGACGACCTTTCTTATGTGAACTTTGTCTTGTAGTAGAGTTAGATCTGAAGAGAGACTTTTCTAAATTTAAAACAGGGTTAGTTTGTCACCTCTCACTTCATTATACCACCTCGCTGGCTTTTGATAGGTATAAAAAAGATAAGCGTCCGCACACCTATGGGTGACTCGAAGGCTTATCGTCTTCATTCAGTATATCCGATTCTAGCAGAACAAACACTTAATGCTAACCTAAAAAACACCCCACCACCTCCAGAGAAAACCTGCTTCATGGGCGTTAGTCCGCTTCCGCTTTCAGCATATATAATTTATCAGAGTAATCAAACTCCTAAAAACAGGAAATCTGTGGAACAAGTTCACAAAAGGGGCAATACATTCCCTTCATTCTATTTTCAATAAAAGAAAAAGCCCGTAAAATCGGACTTTCTCCATAATAAGCTTAAAATTAAAGCATTTTGTTGTAGAATTCAACGACAAGAGCTTCGTTGATTTCTGGGTTGATTTCATCACGCTCTGGTAGACGAGTCAATGAACCTTCCAATTTTTCTGCATCGAAAGATACGAATGCTGGACGTCCAAGAGTTGATTCAACTGCTTCCAAGATTGCTGGAACTTTAGCTGATTTTTCACGAACTGAGATTACTTGACCAACTTCAACGCGGTAGCTTGGGATGTCAACACGTTTACCATCAACAAGGATGTGACCGTGGTTAACGAATTGACGAGCTTGACGACGAGTTGAAGCCAAACCTAGACGGTAAACAACGTTGTCCAAACGACGCTCCAGAAGAAGCATGAAGTTGAAACCAAGGATTCCGCCTTTGATTTTTGTAGCTTGTACGAACAAGTTACGGAATTGTTTTTCACCAACTCCGTACATGAAACGAAGTTTTTGTTTTTCAGCCAATTGCAAACCGTATTCTGAAAGTTTGCTACGATTGTTTGGTCCGTGTTGTCCTGGTACGTAGTTACGACGTGCAAGCTCTTTACCAGTTCCTGATAGAGACAAGCCAAGACGACGAGATTTTTTCCATGCTGGTCCTGTATAACGTGACATATAAATGTCCTCCTCTAAAATAATGTTTGAGGAAATAGTCACTTGAAAAATCCTGATTCGTGCAGGAAACCTTCGCCCAAACAGCAAGGGTTACTTACTGGGACTTCCTGTTGACGAGCTTCATATTTTTCTGCTGCTATTTCACACGTCCTCTATTGTAGCATACCAAGGCTCCCCTGTAAAGTTTTTATTTTTTGAAAGAAAAGAAAAAGATAACTACGGCCGCTAAGCTAAAACATATCCAGGTCAAAGCGCTACTATAGACCGCCAGCGTTGAGAAAAAAA
Source organism: Streptococcus sp. NLN64 (assembly GCF_015831295.1). NCBI lineage: Bacteria > Bacillati > Bacillota > Bacilli > Lactobacillales > Streptococcaceae > Streptococcus > Streptococcus sp. NLN64. Next base: position 5,575 of record NZ_JADXDQ010000008.1, on the reverse strand, counting down.
ATGTACCGATAGGAAGAGACAGAGTGAAAAGAAGTCCAATAAAGTGATCACTTTGCGCCAAAGTCTCAGAAGGAAGATGCTCCATCATCAAGGCATCTAATTTGGGAGTGAGCTTACCCATGAGATAGGCCGCCCCGAATAGGAAAGGGAAACCAAGCCATATCGCTAGCCCCAAAACATTCAATAATCCAATTACAATAAAAAGACTTGCATTAAATTGTAAAATAAAAGAAAACTCCTGTTTTGAAAAAAAGTCATGGGGTGTTAGACTCCCGATGATAGCCCCTAAAAGAAGAATGAACTCCATCACTAAAAGCGACTCTCCATAGGTTAAATTGAATAGAGTATGCTCCATGAAGTAAAAATGATAAATACTGCTAACAGAGCCACCTAGTGCGTTTAAAATCAATATAGACAGGAGTAGATAAGCAAAGTTACTTGTACTATGCTTTCTAAATATATCTTCCATTTGCTTATACATTTCCCCAAACTGTTGGAAAAGAGACTGCTTCTTACTATTAGAAATAACGGTTTGATGTGTTAGTTTTTCTTTATTTCTCCAAAGAAGAAGGGAAGAAAGGGCGAAACTCATAGCATTGATAAAGGCAACAAAGGTAAAATTATTATCAGAGAGTGTTAGTAAATAGATACCTAATCCTTGTCCAAGAATATTGGCCAGATAGGTCGAAAATTGAGCAAAGGAATATGCCTCAAATAAATCTTCTTTAGCAAGATTATATTGCATGATAGGCAAGCGAAGACCTGCAATGTAGTCGCTAATTAGATCACTCAAAAAATTGAGGATACAAACCACAGAAAAAACAAGAAAGGTTTTGTTCCCAATCATTACAGCAATCAAGGTAAAAAGACCCGCTTGAACCCAACCTAAATTAATCATCCATTTAGCTTTTTGTCGCGTCTCATCGGCCTTTACTCCAACCCAAAATGTAAAGATAGTCGGGACTATAGCAGTCATATTTGCGAGAAAGACAGCCCAATTGGCTTCAGGGAGTGTAGTTGCATAAATTACAAAAACCAAATTATACAAATACGAACCTATTGAGTTCAGTAGGCGTGATGCTGTAATCACACGGTAAAAGCTATGCCTAAAAACTAAATGCACGCGGTATCCTCCTTCCTAATTTCTGAATATTGATGAGCCACAAACAGATACTCTGACTGCAATTCCTCGTCACTTTTTGCCAAAATGCCACTACTAATAATCAATTCTCTAGCGGTATAAAGATAGGCGTCTTTCTTTGTGTAGGTATACAATTCTAGTAGCACTTGAGCTATGCCCAACATCCCATACAAAAAGCTTCCTGACTGAGCATATTCCATATTCAAAGTTTTTGACAATTGAATAATCTCATCATAATATTTCTCAAAATCAATATACATCAGACCTAAAATAATTCCAGCTGTTCCATTGAATAGATATGGTGATACGCTCACATCTGAGATCCTCACTCCTTTCAGATGATTATCCACGGTTACTAAATTATCCAACACCGACGTGATACACCTATCTATAACTACTTGATCGTAGTCTATTGATTTCAGATAAACGAGTAATCCCATAACACCATCCAAACCAAGTCTTTTTTCTTGAGTTAACACTGAGTAGAATCTTTTTTTATCCTGTAGGACTTCCTTGTAGTTTGAGAATCTTTCCTCCTGAAGTTGAACAAATTCTAAAAGGTCAAATCCTAGGTGAGATGTGTTGCATTCCGAAATATGAATCAGCTGTTTCGTATTTGAGCGTTTCAGGGCATAAATACGATTCTGAATTAAATACAAAGCTGTTTCTATATCTGGATTTTCACCTAGTAAATATTGAATCAATTCATCAATGTTCGTATGTATTTTTTTTTGTAATAATAAATTGTTTACTTCAGGTAGTCGATTTCTTTCGTCCGTCAACTGCAATCTTCCTAATAAATAAAGTAGGGTATTGCCAACCTTATAACAATCTGCTATCTTCCCATTAAGTCTGTTCCAATTCTTCAAAGACACATCTGAATAAATACCAGTATGAGGCTTTGTTCCATCAATATATGAATTTTCAAAATCAATAAAATGAACTTCCTTATGATTGTCTACAATGAAATTGCTTGGATGAATATCGTGTAGAATCACACCTTGTTTGTGAAAATGATAGACAGTTTGAATAATTTTGGTAAATATAGTGAGAAGTTGCTTAAAATGATTCAAATTTTTATCTACGTTAGACGAAAAATAAGAAAAGAGATTTAGATTATCACAGAATGTTACAAGATCCTCTCCGTCTATATATTCATAAATATAGTAATAGTTGAGCCACTCTTTCACTTTTTCAATTTTTCTAACTGAAGACCTAAAATTTTCAAGTATATTCCACTCATTCTCTCTCAACATTTTCTTCTGTATTTCTTCAAAAACATGGATGTAGGGTCTACTTTCCTTTATAACAACATTTTTTCCATTATCCATTCGTTTAGCTTTATATACGTTTCCACCATTACTCTGCTTTATTAAATTTTCTATTTCATAGGTATTACCTAAATAAGATGGTTTAAAAACTTGCTTTTCTTGTAAATCTTCAATCCAATTAGGTAATTCAAAATAGGTTCTTTGGAAATCCTGCCATATTTTTCCATCAGAACAGATTAAAGTCGGAAGACCATTTATGAGCTTGTCTTTATCAACCTTGATACAGCCGTACCGGTAAAACAAAATATTCGAATCATAATAATTCCGATCACTAAGTATATAAACACCTTCTATATTTGAAGGAAGGAGATCATAGAGTTCATTTAAAATCTCTATACAATGATTTCTGTTCTCAGGGTATATTGTAATTAATTTTCCAGATTCAGAAGGAGATTCCTCAGTCGATAAATTAAATAAAACATCTTCTTTATCTTTTATATATTTAAAGGAAATATCCCTATCTATTAAAAATGGAATAGTCCTTCTATAAATTTCCCTATAGTTTTCCCAAGTACCTGAAATATGGATTTTAAAGCCAAATTCTGGCAGAAGATACTTTGAACTATCGTAATAAGTAAACATTTTTATTCTCCATCCTCTAATACAAGAATATTCGGATATTTTTCTGGATGTTTTCGAATCTTCTCTACTTTTTTTTCAATAAAGCGTTCAAACCTCGCTTCAAATGATGTTGTTTTGGAGTATTCCTTTGAATTAAATTCACAATACTTGGTAAAAGTTGGCTTCCTCATATTATTCTCCCTAACAAAATATTTCTTCTAAATTTAAAATTAGAGTAAAATGAACACTTTTAATTCAATCAAAGTGTTCATTTCCTTCTCTATTATTCTAATCAACCAATCTTACATCTATATGTAAGAACTAGAATTTGTGATTGAGCTTGTAATTTATTTGCATCACGAACAAATTGTGTCATCTGTTTTACCTCCTTTATGTATTAAAAAGATTATAAATTTTTATTCCAATATTTATAAAAATTGGAATATTTTCTTATCCCTTACTTGAGAAAAATAAAAAAAGAGCTAACCTACCTCCATTCTTAACAGAGATGCCAACTCTTTTTATTAGTATCTAATAAAATATATTCAGACTCCTTAAACACGTCCTTGATCGCTAGCATATTCGTTTATCTAGAATGTTCGTGAGCACTCTCGGCCCTGTAAAACAATCCCCACTAGATTCCCTATTCATCCATAGGAACTATCGTGAATATCCCGAATTTAAATTAAATGAGTATAGCTTACCAAAATCAACGATTGTCATTTATTCAAATATCTCAAATGAAGTTTTCGAGAATTGAGGCATAATATTTTGCACTTTCACTACAATCTAAGATGTTTAAAATTTCAACAGCTTCTTCCATCTTCTTAAGACCTATAGCTTCATTTCCTTTTATCCTATCATGGGCCCCATCTGCAAATCTATATACAATTCGAAGATAAGTTTCATTTTCTTCAAAAAAATTTTTTCGAATCTGTTGATCAAAGTACGCTGCCTTAACTAATTGCTTAGAATCAATCGCTTTAAAAAGTCCATTTAAAAGTATGGTTTGGACATAGTTTCTATTTTTAGGCATAGCACCTAAGTAGTCCACTTTTTGCAACATCTCACGACAATATTGATAATACAGATCTAATGGTAGGAGAGGGGCTATGTCCGAAAATAAACGCAATTCAAACTCTCCCCAAATATCAATGAAAAACAAGTAATCATACAATACTTCAAGATCTAAATTGGTAACTTCAAATTCTGGATCTAATATAACAAAATGAGCTTTAATAACGAGAGCATTTAACAGGTATTTTTGATCTTCTTCCATTCGATAATTCAGAAGTTCTAATTCGTACAGAGTTTGCAATTGAGACATGTCTCTAGACTCTATTGCTTTCCATATTTTGTCTTGAAGTTCATTATAAGGGGTCTGTTTAAAGCCATTAACAAGAAAGGTAAATTCATCTAATTCTGTATGAATATTTTCAAGGGCAGTTAAAAGTTTCGATATAGTCAAATCAGATTCCCCTTTTTCAAATTTACTTAACATCGAATAGGAAAATTCCCCACCCGTAGCATCTTTTAAAGAAATCTTTCGACTTTGTCTTAGCTCCCTAAAAACTTCACCCATATAATTCATATTACATCTCCTTGATTGTTTCAGTAGGATCACATTATCACTATATATTTTTAAGTCAGAAATTGTCAAGAAGTATAATAGATTACGACTTAGGAGTCATGTATACTCTTTTATACTCATTGGATTTTGAAATCTGACTTTGTCAAGCCTCTTTGATGAACTTTAGTTCTATCTTCATCGGCTTTCCTCGTCATTTTTTTGAAATCCCGCTAGTATTCTGATTTTGAAATCAGTTAAGTATTAGTTTGTCTTTTATTACTGTGTTAACTCGTCTTGCCGTACTTCACTGAAACTTTCTTCAAAAGTTTTTCTACCATTTGTCAACCAATTTTTTAAAAATAGGGCAATTTATTTGGCATAGTGATGCCTGCTAAGCCTAGTTGTAAAGCTAAGAGAAGAGGATTTGGTGTCAAGGCCTTGAGCATAAGCGTGCCTTTACACTCAATCCCTCTTCTCTTATAATGGGCTTGCTTACAGGCATTTTTGTAGTAATTTTATTCCTAAAATGGAGCGAACCGACTAAAAAGTGTACACTGAAACAGCACCTTGACTTTCCATTTTTTTCGAAAGGTGCTACAATGGTATGGCATAAGTTTCTTTACCGACTTTTTGCGATATTGTAGTCGTAAAGCTTATTATGCGTTATTAGGTAATGTATCGTCCGTATTAGCCGATGCATGGAGGCAATCGCATGTGGTTTCGTAGAACCCTTTGGCGATTGTCTTTTTCTTTTCTCATAAAAATCCGCAATATGACAGGGGTTAGTACGACTAGCTGAAGCGATATTGTGAATACACTTGAAGAGAATTTTGCGGGCATAGGGATTCCCACGTTTTGTAATGTGTTCTCTAGCTAGATAGTTCCCTGATTCATAATGTCTGAGATCAATGCCAATAAAGGCGTTAATCTGATTCGGTGTTTTAAAACGACGAATATCGCCAAGTTCACCAA